>NZ_JBJXDQ010000202.1:0-29594 GCF_046155325.1 Flavobacterium sp. | reverse complement strand
TTTTCGGCTTCGGCTTCGTATGTAATTCCTATTCTATGTCGCAACACATCGTGAACTACTGCACGAACATCTTCAGGAATTACATAGCCACGACGTTTGATAAAAGCATAACATTTTGCAGCATTGGCTAAATTGATACTTCCACGAGGTGAAGATCCAAAACTAATTAAGGGTTTCAAATCAGCTAATTTGTATTTCTCTGGAAAACGGGTAGCAAAAATAATATCAAGTATATACTTTTCGATTTTTTCATCCATGTATACCTCACGAACGGCTTCTTGAGCTCTCAATATTTGCTCAACCGAAACTACTGGATTTACTTTTTCATAACTTCCTTTTAAGTTTTGGCGAATTACCAATCGCTCCTCATCCATTTTTGGATAATCAATTACCGTTTTCAACATAAAACGATCGACTTGTGCTTCTGGTAGAGGATACGTTCCTTCTTGCTCAATTGGATTTTGAGTAGCCAATACTAAAAAAGGTCTGTCTAATTTAAAAGTGGTGTCTCCAATTGTAACTTGTTTCTCTTGCATCGCCTCTAATAGTGCCGACTGAACTTTGGCAGGAGCACGATTGATCTCATCTGCCAAAACAAAATTGGCGAAAATTGGTCCTTTTTTAATCGAAAATTCATTCGATTTAATATTATAAATCATGGTTCCTACCACATCGGCAGGTAATAAATCTGGTGTAAATTGAATACGACTAAATGACCCTTGAATCGCTTGTGATAAGGTATTTATAGCCAATGTCTTTGCTAATCCAGGAACTCCTTCAAGCAAAATGTGTCCTTGACCCAATAATCCGATTAATAATCTTTCAATCATGTGTTTTTGACCTACGATTACTTTATTCATTTCCATGGTAAGTAAATCGATAAAAGCACTTTCTCTTTCTATTTTTTCATTAATGGATCTAATGTCCAAAGTCATTGTATTTTCTTCCATCTTCGTGTTTTATTTGCTATAAATTGTGTTCGTGTTTTTTTGACGGTGCAAATTGAAATTTTTTTTATAAGTACGATGTTAAAGAATGGTTAAAACTTATATTAAACCCTTATTTTTAAGGATGATTTATGATACTATTTTCATAATTTTAAAGTTTTAAAAAAATAGGCGTTGAAATCGAAGATTCTACAATTTTGATAAACACAATTTTTAATAGCAATTGTAATTTCAAAAATCAATTCTCCATTCAACAAATCGCAAGTATGAAATCTAAAATTGCATGATTAATAAACGACTGCTTATTAAAAACCTTTTGGCTCACAATGATGAGTGCAGTTTTTATGACAAAAAGCGTCAGTTAAATTTGCATAGCCGAGAAGGGAAAGCCAAGTTTTTGAAACACATTTGTGCCTTATCCAATTCGAATCCTGCCAATAATTCTTATATCGTTGTGGGTATCGAAGATCAAGATAACGAGATTGTAGGCGACGATTTTTTTGACGACAGTCGGATTCAAAATTTAGTGAATGCGTATCTCGAAAATCCTCCAAAAATTCAATATGAAAATGTTCCTTTTCCTAGTTTACCCAAAGATAAAGTAATTGGTCTGGTCACTATAAAAGCAAAAAGCAAAACCTCACATTTCAAAAAAGGTATTCATACCATTTCTATAAACACTGTTTTTATAAGGCGTGGCAGCAATACTGTTCCAATAGAAACAGAAATAGAAAAGAATTATCAAAACACTGAAACAGTTCTTGGAATAGAAAATAATTCTCGAAATAGTATTGCTTATACCCTTGATGGCGTAATTGATTTTATGAATTTTCGCCATAAAGATATGGCACCAGAATATAAGGTTTTTAAGGAATTGTTTGTCATCTGTTGGGCTGGTGTTCCTAGAAAATATAAGGATATAAACTATTTATCCCGAGTAGATATTGAATTAATAAACGAGCAAATTAAATTGTTCTATTCTGCTCAAGATGTTGTTACTATTACTTTTAACGACGATAGTTTTACCATTATAGAATATGTTGCTTTAGGGCTCAATGACAAAACAAGCTATTATCCATTAGAGAAACAAACCCTCTATTTTCATGATAATGGCTATTATAAAATTGACCGAGAAATTCTTTTTCAACCTCCTGAATTCAATCGAAAAATGCTCTTTCATATTTATAATACTAATATTTCTATACTCCATAAACTCCAAAAAGGATTTCAATTAACCGAAAGAGAACTAAGAGATTTGTCTAATTTACCTTCTACTTTTATGATTTGTTACCTTAATGGATTTGAAGATGCCAAGCAAAAATTAATTGATGCCAAACTACTATTGAAACCGTTTACGCCAATATATTTATCCTTTAAAGAATCACTGCGGATTTTGAGAAAAATGAAATATGATGTGCAGTAAAGCGTTTAAATTTGTAAGCATTTATTTGATATACTTGGCTCAGTAGAGCAAAGTAAAAATTCGCAAATCTTGCCTGAATTGGGTGTATATGCGAGGGTTTATTTCGCCTATTAAAGAGTTAGCAGACATTTCATGAAACATAACTGGCAACAAACATTTAAAGATTTTCCAGAAATTCCTCCAGAAAAAAGATGGCAGGAAAACTCGTTAATGTCAACTGAGCAAGAAATTGCGATGAAATTTTTAAACCAACAACATGTTTCTAAAAAAGAAGAGGGAACTTTTAAAAAAATCCTTCAATTTTATAAAGTTCTGAACGAAAAATTACAAAGTTTAGATTACACATCTTTATCGGATGTCGAAAGAGAATTATTTAAAGGATACATTTTATATGCTTTTAATTATTTACCAATTATTTCAAACAATCTAACGATTTTCACAACTTATCGCATGGTAATAAATGAATCAGTTTTAGATAAAAATGAAAGAATCACTAACTCAAAATATTTAAAACACCCTACGTTAGAAATAGTTCAAGAGATTAGACTTTACAATAGAGCAAATTCAACAAATACAACTGTTTTTTATTCATCTGAGTCAATTGACACAAACCTTAAGGAGTTAAGACCTCCACTTAATAAACTAATAACAATAGGCGTTTGGCGCCCAAAATCTAATCGTAAATTCCTATCATATGCTATTTCACATGGCAAAGAAGCGATTAAAAATAATGCAGGTGTTGCTAAAGCAACTAAAGCATTTGAAGAACTTAAACCATATAATTCTCCACTTTTTATTGAATACATTGAAAATTATTTTAATTTACTTGGTAGAGAATTTTCAAAAACCGTTTCTCACAATTCAGAATATTTAATGAGTTCAACTTTCTCAGAACTAATACTACATGGCAAGGGCAGTGATACTAATTTTGAATGTATAATCTATCCTAGTGTCGGCAATAATTTCAAAACTGATAATATTGCAATGCGTATAGATGTATTTGAAAACGATTTTTATTTGGAGAAAGTAATTGAATTTGAGATTACAGAGGCGTTTTATGATGATCCATCCATAGCTGACGAAGCTGATGAGATTACCTTAGCAGATGTCACAAAAGTTTCTATTACAACTGAAATTGATAAAGATGGCAATATTAAGTGGTAGAAGAAACGCCTGCTAACATTTGCTACAAGCGATTTGGGCATTTGGCAAATCCGAAGAATGGGCTTAATTTAGCCCAGCTCCCCGAAGAGTAGATAAGTTGTCGCTTGGGCTGCGCAAATGTCTCTGACTTTGCGCCCACAAAATAGAGCAAAAAACGAGAGCAACTTAATTGAGATGCTTAACAGCGTGACAAATTTGGAGATAAATTTTATGTACTTCATTGCGTAACCTTAAATTTGTCATTGCTTCGCCAAGTAGCACCAATTTTTTTAAGCCAGTGTAATTTACAGCATAAATGTTGTATATTTACAGCATAAATGCTATTTACAATGAGTCAACGAATTATCAAACAGAGGATTTTTAATCCAAAAGAAAGTATTAATCGTGCAAAAGTGGCTATAGCCTCTCAACCGAAATGGAAGTTAGAGTCAGAAGGACACGAATATACTTGGACTTCTAAATTAGAAAGAGTTAATATAATTCGAGCTGGTGTGCCATATGCTTCTATTGACGTTATCAGTAAAAGAATTAATGTTCCTGTAAAAGAAGTTTTGCACATTTTTGGATTGCCACAAACAACCTACAATAAAAAGAGAAGAGAAAAATCACTTTTAAACGGAAGAGATAGTGAAGTTGTATTACTACTTACAGAGTTAGTTGATTTTGGGATAGAAGTTTTTAATAGTGAAGAAGATAAATTTCAACGTTGGATGAAGAAATTGAATTTTTCTTTAGGAGATAATACCCCAGAAAGTATGTTGGACTCTATTACCGGCATACAAGAAGTTAGAAACTGCCTAAATAGAATTGAGTATGGAAATCTTGCGTAATGAGAGTATATCGTATTGAAAGAGAAAAATATTTAGAAACAACCTTAAAAGGTATTGGTGCAGCTTTAACGGAAGGCTATAGATGGAATAGCATGAATACTTATTTAGTATACACGGCTGAGTCCCGCGCACTAGCAACACTAGAAGTTTCTGCACACCTTGATTTTAGTCAAGATTTACCCACTGATAGATTTTATATTGAAATTGAGATTCCTTTATCTGTTGAAATAGTAGAATTAAAAATTGATGAACTTCCAGAAAATTGGGATTCAAAACCACCTATACTTGAAACACAATATGTTGGTGATGATTTTGTAACTCAGATCAATGCAGCGGTTTTGAAAGTGCCGAGCAGTATTATTCCTTATGAATATAATTATTTGATTAATCCTAATCATCCTGACTCAAAAAAAATCAAAGTAATTTCTACTCAAAGATTAGTTTTTGATGGAAGATTGAGGCGGTAAGTTTGAACTTGAAATTAAGTGACGTGAAATTTAAACAACAACTATTTAGAGCATTAAAAATAAAATGAGAACACTTGTCATAGGTGACATTCACGGAGGTTTACGTGCGCTACACCAAATTATAGAAAGAGCGAATGTTACTCCAAAAGACACCTTGATTTTTCTGGGTGATTATGTGGATGGTTGGAGTCAATCGCCCCAAGTAATCGATTATTTAATCGAACTAGAAAAGACCCATACTTGCATTTTTATCAGAGGCAATCACGACGAATTGTTGCTCGAATGGTTGGTCAATAAAGCCGATAATCCCATGTGGTTTAAACATGGTGGCGAATCGACCGTGTTGGCTTATGCCAATTTGAGCGAGGAAATTATCGAAAAACATATCGGTTTTTTAAGAACTTTAGAAAATTATTATCTGGATTCCCAAAATCGATTGTTTATTCACGCGGGTTTTACTAATGTTAATGGTATTGATTACGAGTATTTTCCAAAATTGTTTTATTGGGACAGAACCTTATGGGAAACGGCTTTGGGATTAGATAAATCTTTAAAGACTACTGATTTATTATACCCAAAACGACTGACTTTATACCACGAAATTTATTTAGGTCACACTCCCGTGTCTAGAATCAATAAAAGTATTCCGATACAAATGGCCAGTGTTTGGAATATAGATACAAGTGCCGCTTTTTTAGGGCCACTCACGATTATGGATGTGGATACAAAAGAATTTTGGCAAAGCGAACCTTTACCCAATTTGTACCCCAACGAAAAAGGCAGAAATTAAAATTTATTATATTATTTTTACTTTTCAATTTTACAACTATGAAAAAAACATTCTCTATATTATTAATTTTGACAGTTTGCCTAATGAATGCTCAAGCCTACAAAGGAAAAGGGGATTACAAGTTTCAAATAGGTGCCAATATTCAAAATGGCGGTTCAGGAATTCAACTTTCCTCTGATTATGGATATGGTGAAAACATATCTTTTGGGTTAGTAGCATCTTATTTATTATCTGTAGATGAAAACCTTTTAGGAGATAAACCTGAATTTATTGATCGTTTTGATTTTAAAGCACGATTCAATGCTAATTTAGGAAACGTTTTAAAACTAGACCCAAAAATAGATGTTTATCCAGGACTTAATATTGGACCACGAAATTTTGGGGCTCACCTTGGATTTCGTTACTTTTTTACTGATGGTTTTGGCTTGTTTTCAGAAGCGGGAATTCCGGTAGCTCAATATGATCCATCTGCTTATGGTTTTGATAAACTCAATAATCAGTTTGTATTTAATATTGGAGTTTCATTTAATTTGTAACCGTTACAAACTAGTTTTATAAAACAATTGTTCTAAAAGTAAGATTGATTCTGGGCTGGCTTATTTGTTTTGTAGGTGGTAATCTGTGAAGCCAATTGGTTTGGGTAGTTCCTTTCATTACCAATAAACTGCCGTGTTCTAGCAAGATTGAAACAGTTTCCTTAGTCGCTTTGTGTTTAAAAGCAAATTTACGCTCAGCACCAAAGCTTAAGGAAGCAATTGCTCCATTTTTTTTTAAATCTTTCTCCCCGTCGCTGTGCCAAGCCATTCCTTCATCGCCTGAATGGTATAAATTAAGCAAGCAAGAATTGAATGTTTCTCCAGTTTCTTTTTCAACCATCGTTTTTAGTTCTAATAATTCAGGAGTCCACATCAAGGCATTTTTGGTGATATTAGAATAGGTATATTCAAATTCGCTTTCACCATACCAGGCTACTTTTCGTTTGGTGATAATTAATTTTCCAAAAATAATGGCTTGATCGTTTTTCCACTCGATGGTATTCCAAAGCTTTTCATAATAAAAATTGGCTTCTTGACGATTCCAAAGTTTACCATGATAATTGACTATGCCATCTTTAGGCAATATGTTTTTTGAAGGCTCAATTTCGATATCGAATAAATCCATTGTGAAGCTATTTTAAGCTAACAAATTTTTTTAGCTTTTATTAATTGAAGATTATAATATGTTTTTACATTCTTTTTTGAGCGGTTGGTAAAAATTGATTGTACAAAGATAATATTAACGTAAATAACCCCAAGTATTCTAAAACTCTTTTTCGCCAAATTCGCTTGTTGGGAGTTTATTTTTACTCGTTAATTTATTGAAATTATAGCTAAAATTAAGTGCTAAAACATTGGTTTCATATATATAATTTGTGGTGGTATAAAATTCGGTGCCAAAAGTTGTTATTCTTTGTTGGTTGGTATTCATATTGCCAAAATCAATATATTGCCATTGAAAGCCAATACTACCATTTCCGCCAAAAATAATTTTTTTAGCAGAAAGATTTGGTGTTAAAAACCTTGAATCTTCTCCTTGAGCTGTGGGTTTGGCTGCAATATAATTGACATTTGCCGTGATACTCCAATTGTTTCCAAGGGTTAATGTGCTGTTCGTGTTTAATGAGTAAACCCAATCAGAATTGTTTACCTCTGATGTCTCGCCTAATATATTTAAAGCGCCATTGATTTTGTAATTGTAAACGTTGGCGCCAAGGTATAAAGAAAGCCATTTTTTAGGTTTGAAATTTGTTCCTAATTCTAAACCATACAGCCTTGCTTTTTTGGCATTGGTGTAAACTCTATTAAGTATAGTATCGTTAAAAACACTATTTACTCTTTGAATTGGGTTTTTGATGTTTTGATAATACATCGTGGCGAATAGTGTTCCTTTCTTAAAACTATGATTCAACCCTAATTCGGCTAAATCAACAAACTGCGGGAGCAAATCAGGATCTCCTTGTTCTAATGTTTCTGAATGTTCTCTTTCAGGGATGGGATTCAATTCGGAATTATTATTACGTTGCACTCTTTTGCTATAACCAATTTTAGCATTCCAATGGTCATTAAACACATACAATATATTAGTCGATGGAAAAAGGTTGTTAAAGTTTAGTACATGGGGACTCACATCTGTAGATAAAACAACTTCTCTTTTAGCATTTTCATAGCGCAATCCACCAACAAATTGAAGTTTTTCAAATTTAATAGCATATTGAGAATATAAAGCATGAATCCAATTGGTTGTTTTGGCAGTCCCTCTATAAATAAAATTATTAACTGCATGAATAGGTTCAGGATTTATGGTGTATCCAAAGGTTCCGTCCTGAAAATCATATCGGTATTGATAGCCGTTTTCTAGTTTTCCTTTTCCAATACCAATGGCATAATCTAATTTTATTCGAAAACCAGCAATTGGGTTGGTATAAGGATTATTTACTTCCTGAAAAATTGTTTGTTTAGCAGGGTAATCCATATTTAGATTAATGGTGTTTCCAAACAAATTGGCATATTCATAGAGAGCCGAACTGGTCAATGTTGATTTGTTGCAAAAAGTATGCGTGTAATCAAAATTAACTAAGGTAAATTTACCCTCTTTGGTTTGAACATTCGAATTAAAATACCTCAGATTTAATTGAAAATCTGTTATTAAATTAGAAGTGCTATTGTCATAGCGCAAATCGGCTCTTCTGGCTTGGAATTTTCTCCCTAGATAAAATCCAAAATTGAATGTATTATTAGTATTAGCAGTATAATTTATAGCTGTTTTGGCTGAATAATTATACTTGTCAAAACTACGTTCCCCATTGGATAAAAATCGAGTTATAGTAGCGTTTTCAAAATCTTTAGTGAAAACATTTCCTTCTCGATAGCCGTTATTATCATTTCTTAAGTAACCCAGCGTAAGAGCGATATCAAATTTGTCTTTTTTGAAATTTGATGTTATATCGCCTCCAAATCGTTTAGGCTTTTCTAAATTATTATAATCATTCGTGCTTGGCAATCCCCCCATGATGTTAGCTGCAATTGCAAAACCATCGAGACTTCCTTTAGTAGTTACAATATTCAAAATACCACCTTTGCCGTCGGGATCGTATTTTGCAGAAGGAGCGGTAATTAATTCAATATTTTGAATTGTGTTTGCAGGGAGTTGGCTCAAAATTGTTGCGGCATCAGTCAAAACAGGTTTGCCGTTGACCAAAACCATAAAACCATTAGATCCTCTTAGACTAATATCTCCTTGTCCATTGACGGTTACCGAGGGTAAATTTTTTATTACATCAATCGCAGTGCCTCCTTTGGCGGTTTCAAACTGGCTCGCTTTGTATTGTTGTTTGTCAATTTTATTATATGAATTGGCTTTCTTATTGGTCAAAACAACCTCTTCTAATTTTTGACTAACTAACTTTAATTTAATCGGATCCAACTGAATATTTTGATTGTTTTGAATGTTGATTTCATCCAAAAAAAAAGCCTCATACCCTACAAAATAAACTTTGAGTTTATAGCTCCCATTTTTTACATTTTGTATTAAATAAACACCGTTTTTATTTGAAACTGCTCCATTGATAACCGAATTATTCACCGAGCTTAATAAAGCAATACTGGCGTATTCTAGGGGTTTGTTATTATAATTGTCTAAAACTGTACCTTTAATTGATGCGTTTTGAGCACTAAGACTTGTTATTATTAAGGATAAGGTTAATATATAGAATAGTTTTTTATGCATTTTAATAAATTTGCCTGCAAGTTATATAAACTGTTTTAAAAAATAGTCCTAATTAAGTATGGAAATACTTTTGATTAGGATTAATATTAGCAAAAAAAACTTCCCTTTTCAGAGAAGTTTTAAATAATTTATCAAATTTAAAATCTTTAATTAAACATCATCATAATCTATAAAAATTTCAGCTGATGTGGGATGTGCTTGGCAGGTAAGCACCAAACCTTCTGCAATTTCGCTATCAGTCAATATTGAGTTTTTCTTCATCTGGGCGGTGCCCGATTTTACTCGCGCTAAGCAGCTACTACAAATTCCTCCTTGACAAGAATACGGTGCGTCAACTCCTTGTTTTAAAGCTGCTTCTAGGATAGTTTGTTTTTGAGACATCTCAAAAATAGTTTCTTCATCATCTACCAAAATAGTTATTATAGTATGTCCATCATGGGAACTTACTTTAGGGCTTTCAGCTATTGAAGTAGTAAATAGTTCGAATTTAATGGCTGCATCAGCAACATTATTTTCTTTAAGAACTTTTGAAACAGTATTAATCATTTCTTCAGGTCCACATAAATAAAATGAATGAAATTCTAAAGAGCCATGTTTGTTTTTCAACACATAATTCACAGTAGATTTATCTATTCGACCCGATAATTCGCTTTTAGATTGACTATAAACATAATGTACAAAAAGACGACCTGTATAATGTGATTGTAAATCATGTAATTCTTTATGAAAGATTGTTTCCTCAGGGGTTTTGTTACCATAAACCAATACAAATGTACTGTTGGGCTCAGCCTTTAACATTGATTTTATAATTGAAATAACTGGCGTAATTCCACTTCCAGCCACAAAGGCTGCATAGTTTTTTTGTTGGTGACTGTCTGGTTTGAAAATAAATTTCCCTTCTGGTTCACCTATTTCTAGTATATCCCCAGCTTTTAGTTTACTGTTCGCAAATTGAGAAAACGCGCCATTGTTTACTGCTTTTACTGCAATTCTCAATTCACCACTTTCTGGCGAAGAACAAATAGAATAGGCCCGACGAATTTCTTTTCCGTCTAAGGTTAATTTTATATTCAAGTATTGGCCAGCTATATAGGTATAGAATGGCTTAAATTCCTCTGGGACATTAAATAGTATTGAAACTGCAGCTTCCGTTTCGCGTTTTACTTCTTTAATGATGAGCTTTTTGAATGATGGCATACAATATTTTTTTGCAAAAGTAGGAAACGAAATAAATCGGACTTGCAAAAAAAGTAGTTATTTTTATTGTAAAAGTGTGTTTTATATATTTTAAGCTTAAAAAAGTGGCTTAATATCAAGATAATTATAACTCTTAGGGATTTATTTAGTTTAAATTTCTATATTTCAAAAAGAAACGTATTTTTACCCGTCATTATAATAAATGATTCTTTTAGAAGTTAAATGATAAAAAGATTATCCTTGAAAACAAAAATAACTAAATACACATTTGTCCTAACCTTTATATTTTTAATGTTGGCATGTTCTACGAGAAAAGATACTTTTTTATCTAGAAACTGGCATGCTTTGGGCACAAAATATAATATTTTATACAATGGCCAAATAGGTTTAAACAAAGGACTTGTGGGCATAAATGCAGAAGGCAAAGACAATTACTGGCAACTTTTACCTGTAGAAAGAATGCAAATCTTTGATGAATTCTCGGCAGATTCAAAAACTAAAAATACTGACTTCGAACTTGCTGAAGCTAAAGCAACCAAAGCCATTCAAAAACACTCTATGAATATTGGTGGTAAAGAAAAAAACTATCAAATTGATGAAGCTTATTTACTGTTAGGTAAAGCTCGTTATTTTGACCAAAGATTTGTCCCTGCATTAGATGCTTTTAATTATATTTTATACAAATATCCTAATAGTAATAAAATTTATCAGGCGAAAATATGGCGTGAAAAAGCTAACATGCATTTAGGAAATGATGCTCAAGTGGTAAAAAACATAATCAAACTTTTAAAAATTAAAACCTTAGAAAAACAAATTATTGCCGATGCTAATGCCTTGCTTTCACAAGCTTTTTTAAATTTAGAAGAAAAAGATAGTGCAATAGTAAAATTAAAAATAGCAGAAAAATTCGCTACCACAAATTCCGAAAAGGCTCGTTATAGATTTGTACTTGGACAATTGTATGAAGAATTAGGTCAAAATGAAAATGCCGTAGCGAGTTTTCAATCAGTGATTGATATGAAAAGGAAAGCAGCAAAGGAATACACTATTCAAGCTCATGCTAAAAAAGCAAACCTTTTTGATTACAAAAAAGGAGATACATTAGTTTTTTTAGAAACCTATAATAAACTCATTAAAGACAGGGAAAACCGTCCTTTTCTAGACGTTGTTTTTCATCAATTAGGCGTGTTTTATGACCGAAAAAATCAAAATAAATCAGCTGAAGAATTTTATAATTTATCTTTAAGAAAAATACCTAAAGACAAATATTTAACAGCTTCAAATTATAGAAATATTGGGAATATGCATTTTGAAAATGCCGATTATCAGATGGCAGCTAAATATTATGATAGTACTCTGGTTAATCTTAATTCAAAAACAAGAGAGTATTTTAGAATTCAAAAAACAAGAAAAGATTTAGACGATGTTATTCAATATGAAACAATCGCTAAGAATAACGATAGTATTCTTTCTATTGTTTCGATGTCTGAATCAGATAAAATTTATTATTATGAAAAATATATTGCAAGTTTAAAAAAGAGTGATGACGCTAAAAAAATTGCTTTAGAAAAACTAAAAAAAACACAGTCTAGTTCAGCAAATACTGGTTCCCAAGAACCTAGTGCAAATCTCCAAGATGCTTCTGGAAATGCAATTAAAAAAATATCAATGGCACCGCCATCCATTAATACTGGCAACCAAACAGCAAACAACTTTTATTTTTATAATCCTACAATAGTATCTTTAGGGATATTAGAATTTCAAAAAAATTGGGGCAAAAGATCAAAAGAAGGCAATTGGAGAATTTCAAGCACATTAGAAAAAATTAAAAATGATACAGTAGTTGCTTCTCCTGACAAAACAATTGCCTCTGAGAAGTCTACTACAGAAAAAGTAATTGATAAATACACTAGTGAATACTATATCAAGCAACTCCCACAAAAACAATCCGAAATTGATAGTATTATTAAAGAGCGTAATTTTGCTTATTATCAATTAGGAATTATTTACAAAGAAAAATTCAAGGTATATGATTTAGCCAGTAATAAACTTGAAAAATTATTACAACAAAATCCAGAAGAAAAACTAGTACTTCCAACAATGTATAATTTGTATAAAATATACCAAATTAACAATGCTAGCAAAGCAGAAGAAATGAAGAGTAAAATTTCGTCGATGTATCCAAATTCTCGCTATGCACAAATCATCAATAATACGACACAGACTACCGTTTCTGAAAATGAAAATTCGGCTAAAGTCTATACTAAAATCTATAAAGAATTTCAACAAGAAGAATTTTCAAGTGTTTTACAACAATTAGAAGAATTGATAACCCAATATACTGGTAATGAAATTGTACCTAAATTTGAATTATTAAAAGCAAATACATTAGGAAAATTAAAAGGATTAGAAGCCTATAAAACTGCATTACAATTTGCAGCCGATAATTATCCGAATAGCGAAGAAGGCAAAAAAGCTCAAGATATAATCACTACTGAAATTCCGCTGCTCGAAGGTTTAGCATTTACAGAAAATGACACTAAAAAGTGGAAGATTATTTACAAATTTCCTGTGAATGATCTGAAAAGCAAAACCGCTATTGAAGATAAAATAAAAGCCTTCTTAGCTGTTGAAACACCAAAAATATTATCCTATTCTTTCGATAAATATTCTGAAAAAGATAGTTTTGTTACAATTCATAGTGTCAATTCAGAATTGTATGGTAATGCAATAGTAATCAAATTAAAAGAACAATTTAAGCTTGGTGATTCTGGGGTTGTAGTTTCGGATGAAAACTATAGAATAATTCAAATCAAAAAAAATCTAGAAAGCTATTTAGCGACAAAAAAGTTGTAGACCATGTTTGACAAAAAACCAAAATCATACACTGATCTTTTAGGAAAAACAAACAGGATTGTAGAGGGAACAATCATTAAAGGAGATATCATTTCTCAAGCTGATTTTAGGCTTGATGGTGAATTGACAGGAAACTTTCAATCAAAAGGCAAAATAGTTATTGGTCCTCAAGGAAGTGTTTATGGCGATATAATATGCAGAAATGCTGACATAGAAGGCAGATATCATGGCAAGATTACAGTTATTGAGGTCTTAAACGTTAAGCACAAAGCCGTTATTCACGGAGAAGTAATTTGCGGAAAATTATCGGTAGAACCAGGCGCTGAATTTAGTGCATCATGTACCATGAAAACAATTTCAAAAAACAATATTGCAAATGACGGACAACAAAAATCCGAAGAAGCAAACCAATAATAAATGGCTCGCTTTAATTAATATTCCCATTCAAATGGGGGCAATTATATTTCTGTTTGCCTATTTTGGAAATTGGTTAGATACAAAATTCCCAAATTCTCATAATATATATGTCAAAATTTTAACTTTAGTTGGAGTTGCTATTGCCTTTTACAATATTAACAGACAATTAAAAGACATCAACAAATCATCATAATCTAAAATGATTTTAAAAAAATACCAACCTATTATTGAAGTTTTAATGCTTTCGATTGTAGTATATATTGGAAACAAAATGTTTTTTTATTATAACGAAACAAACCCAAAGTATCAAGGCTTGTATTATTCTTTAGAAACTCTTTACAGCTTTTTTTCTATCTGCTCAACAATCATCGTTTTTATACTGATTCAGATAAGAAATAATAATATTGACAATGTTGGTTTTGCATATTTATGGTTAACACTCATTAAAATGGGGGTGTCATACGTTCTTTTACACCCTATTCTTCAATCTCAAAATCCAAACATTAGATTCGAAAAACTACATTTCTTTCTCATTTTTGCTGTGTTTTTAACAATTGAAACCATTGTAACTGTCAAGATTCTAAACAATAAGCAATAAGTTGGTATTAAAAAGACAATTCCTTGGTTTTTTTTTATTTATTGCTTTTGGCATATTAATATAAAATGTACCTTTGCACCCAATTTCAGAAATTAAAAATTAAGATAATTAACAGTTATGGTTATTTCAAACAAACCACTTCAATATATAATAGTAATTTTAATAGCTTGTCTTCCAATATTTGGTCTAGCCAATGCAACATCGGAAAATATACCAGGACACACTGAAACAACAGCCGTTGAACAAGAAGTTACTCCTGTAGCAGAAGAAGAAACTTCGGAAATTAAAAAGCAAATAAAAGAAGTAATTGATCACCACGTTTTGGATGGTCACGAATTTTCACTTTTTGAAGACGCAGCAACAGGAGAACATTACGGATTTCCATTACCAATTATTCTTTGGGATAATGGAGTTCACATTTTTTCATCTTCAAAATTTCACCACGGAGAAGCTGTTGCCGAATCAAACGGGAATTACTACAAATTACACCACGAAAAAATATACAAAGCTGATGCTGCCGGAACTTTAACCGAAGAGCACGGACATCCAACAAACGCAAAACCAATCGACCTTTCTATCACTAAAGGAGTTTTGACCATAATGATTGTAGCTTTGTTAATGTTTTTATTGTTCACAAGTTTAGCAAAATCTTACGCCAAAAACAACGGAATTTCTGCAGGTTTTGGAAGACTTTTCGAACCAATTGTTTTGTACATTCGTGACGAAATCGCAATTCCAAACATTGGCGAAAAGCATTATAAAAGATATATGAGTTATTTGTTGACCATCTTTTTCTTTGTTTGGTTCTTGAATATCTTTGGTTTGACTCCACTAGGAATTAACGTTACAGGAAACATCGCAATCACTTTTGGATTAGCGGTAATCACATTTTTAATTACAAATCTTACGGCAAACAAGAATTATTGGGGACACATTTTCTGGATGCCAGGTGTGCCAACTCCAATGAAAGTTATTCTTGCGCCTATAGAATTGTTAGGAGTATTTATCAAACCATTCGCATTGATGATACGTTTGTACGCAAATATTTTTGCGGGACATATTGTATTGATGAGTTTAATTGGATTAATATTTATATTCAAAAGTTGGTTAGGAAGTAGCTTGTCATTTATGTTGTCATTCGCTATTTCAATCATCGAAATATTAGTTGCGTTGTTGCAAGCGTATATCTTTACGATGCTTTCTGCTTTGTACTTTGGTTCAGCAGTAGAAGAACATCATCATGAAGAGGCGCATTAAATTGCTTGAAGCAATAAGCTATAGGCAATAAGCTGCAAAGCATAATGCCTATCGCCTAAAGCCTAGAGCCAAAAGAGAATGTTTAATTTTTAATACATATTTTTATGGAAATTCCTAAAATCGTTGGAGCAGGATTAGTAGTTATTGGAGCAGGTATTGGTATTGGTAGAATCGGTGGTTCTGCAATGGATGCAATCGCTCGTCAACCAGAAGCTACTGGAAAAATTCAAACAGCCATGCTTATTGCAGCTGCGCTTATTGAAGGTATTGGATTTGCAGCTTTGTTTGCTGTATAATGCTGAAGAACAGAAAGCTGTAACGGTTGGTTGCAGCTTTTGTTTCTAAAATTAAATTAAAAGAATACAATTAAAAATATACTATGGAAAAGTTAATAAATGATTTTTCGTTTGGATTATTTATCTGGCAAACAATAATTTTTGTTGGATTGATTTTCCTATTGAAAAAATTTGCTTGGAAACCTATTTTGGATGCCGTTAACGAAAGAGAAGAAGGCATAAAAAATGCTTTGCTTTCTGCCGATAATGCTAGAAAAGAAATGCAAAATCTTCAATCGGACAATCAACGTATTTTGCAAGAAGCAAGATTAGAGCGCGATTCTTTATTGAAAGATGCTCGTGAAATGAAAGACAAAATGGTTGCTGATGCTAAAAATGAAGCGCAAGCTCAAGGTCTAAAAATGATCGAACAAGCTAAAGCCGCCATCGAAAGCGAAAAAAATGCCGCTTTAGCAGAATTGAAACTACACGTTTCTACCTTGTCTATTGAAATTGCCGAAAAATTATTAAAAGACGAATTGTCTAACAAAGAAGCTCAAGTAAAATTAGTGGAAAAAATGTTAGGTGACGCTAAATTAAACTAATATGTCAAGTACAAGAGCAGCGATTCGTTATGCCAAAGCCATTTTAGAAATAGCAGACTCCAAAAAAGTCGCTTCTGAAGTGAGTGATGACATGACATTGATTGCATCGACCATAAAATCGAATTCTGAATTGAGTTCTTTTATCCAAAATCCGCTTGTAAAAACGGAAGATAAAAAAGATGTTATTTCAGAAGTTTTTGTTTCGGTTAATCCCGTAACACAAAGTCTTTTCCGTTTATTATTGGAAAACAAAAGATTTGAAATCTTGGATGGCATTGCAGTTGAATACAATAAATTGTTTGATGTTATGAATGGTGTTGAAGTAGCCAAAGTTACTACTGCCATTCCTATGGATGGGGCTTTAGAGGCGAAAGTTTCTGCAAAAATAGCAAGCTTTTCATCAAGCAAAAAAATTACTATTGAAAACACGGTAGATCCATCCATCATTGGAGGATTTATTTTAAGAATAGGCGACAAGCAATACAACGCTTCTATTGCCGACAGATTACAAGTATTAAAAAGAGAATTAAGTAACTAGTTATTGATATATAATTATGGCGGAAATTAAACCTGCTGAGATTTCAGCAATATTAAGAAAGCAAGTAGAAGGTTTTGAATCTGGTGCTACATTAGAAGAAGTAGGTTCTGTACTTCAAGTTGGAGATGGAATTGCCCGTGTTTACGGACTTTCTAATGTTCAATACGGAGAGCTTGTAGAATTTGACAATGGTCTTGAGGCAATTGTCTTGAATCTAGAAGAAGACAATGTGGGTGTGGTACTTTTAGGGCCATCAACAGGAATCAAAGAAGGCTCAACTGTAAAAAGAACACAACGTATTGCTTCCCTAAAAACAGGTGAAGGCATTGTAGGTCGTGTAGTAAATACTCTTGGTTTTCCAATTGATGGAAAAGGACCAATTACGGGTGAATTATTCGAAATGCCTTTAGAAAGAAAAGCGCCTGGAGTTATCTTCCGTCAGCCAGTTACCGAGCCATTACAAACAGGTATTAAAGCAGTAGATGCAATGATTCCGGTAGGTCGTGGACAACGTGAGCTTGTTATTGGTGACCGTCAAACTGGTAAATCTACCGTTTGTTTGGATACCATTTTAAATCAAAAAGAATTTTACGATGCAGGAAAACCTGTATTCTGTATCTATGTTGCCATTGGACAAAAAGCGTCAACGGTAGCAGGAATCGCAAAAATGTTGGAAGAAAAAGGTGCAATGGCTTACACAGTAATTGTGGCTGCTAATGCTTCTGATCCAGCTCCAATGCAAGTATACGCTCCGATGGCAGGTGCTGCAATTGGTGAATATTTTAGAGATTCAGGTCGTCCAGCTTTGATTGTTTATGATGATTTATCTAAACAAGCTGTTGCGTATCGTGAGGTTTCTCTTTTGTTGAGAAGACCACCGGGACGTGAAGCATATCCTGGAGACGTTTTCTACTTACACTCTCGTTTATTGGAAAGAGCTTGTAAAGTAATTGCCGATGATGATATTGCTAAAAACATGAATGACTTGCCTGATACTTTGAAAGGTATCGTTAAAGGTGGAGGTTCATTGACTGCTTTGCCAATTATCGAAACTCAAGCCGGTGACGTTTCTGCATACATCCCAACAAACGTAATTTCGATCACTGATGGTCAGATTTTCTTGGATGGTGATTTGTTTAATTCAGGTGTTCGTCCAGCGATTAACGTAGGTATTTCGGTATCACGTGTTGGAGGTAACGCACAAATTAAATCAATGAAAAAAGTAGCAGGAACTTTAAAACTAGACCAAGCACAATACCGTGAATTAGAAGCGTTTGCTAAATTTGGTTCTGATTTGGATGCCGTTACTTTAAACGTAATTGAAAAAGGAAAAAGAAATGTTGAGATTTTGAAACAAAATCTAAACGATCCTTATACTGTTGAAAATCAAACGGCTATTATCTATGCGGGTTCTAAAAACTTGTTGAGAAAAGTCCCTGTTAATAAAGTAAAAGAATTCGAGAAAGATTTCTTGGAATTCTTGAACAACAAACACAGAGATATTCTTGACGCATTGAAAGCAGGAAAATTAACTGACGAGATTACAGATGTACTTGAATCAGTAGCAAAAGAAGTTTCAGCGAAATATAACTAATTAGTGAATAGTGAAGAGTGAGTGGTTTAGACTATTCACTTTTCACGACTCACTCTTCACTATAAATAAAATGGCAAATTTAAAGGAAATCCGTAATAGAATTACTTCCGTTTCATCAACGATGCAGATTACTTCTGCGATGAAAATGGTTTCTGCAGCAAAGCTAAAGAAGGCACAAGATGCCATCACGGCAATGCGCCCTTATGCCGAAAAATTAACGGAATTATTACAAAATCTTTCGGCTACCCTTGATGGTGATGTTGGAGGAGAATTCACAAAACAACGCGATATTAAAAAAGTATTAGTGGTAGCCATCACTTCAAACAGAGGTTTGTGTGGCGCTTTTAATACCAATGTAATCAAAGAAGTTAAAAACCGTGCTGAATTTTACGCAGGAATACAAGTAGATGTTTTTGCCATTGGTAAAAAAGGAAACGACATTTTGACCAAAACGCTAAAAGTTGTTGAAAATCAAAGTCAAGTTTTTGATGCCTTGACTTTTGATAATGTTACTAAAATCGCCGAAACATTGACTCAGAAATTCGTCACTGGAGAGTATGACAAAATTGAATTGGTGTACAACCAATTTAAAAATGCAGCGACTCAAATCGTTCAAGTAGAACAATTTTTGCCTTTAGCAGCATTAAAATCAGATAAGCCAGCTTCGACAGGAGATTATATTTTTGAACCATCCAAAGAAGAAATTGTATTGACTTTGATTCCAAAATCATTAAAAACACAATTGTACAAAGGCATCAGGGATTCATTCGCATCTGAGCACGGAGCGCGTATGACTGCCATGCACAAAGCAACAGACAATGCAACCGAATTAAGAGATCAATTGAAATTGACATACAACAAAGCACGTCAAGCTGCAATTACCAACGAAATCTTGGAGATTGTTGGTGGAGCGGAAGCTTTAAAAGGATAAATTTTTTCGAATATAATTCAAGAGTCCCGCAATCGCGGGACTTTTTTTTGCCTTCAAAAAGGAAACAAAAAAGAACGATTAGGGGTACAATTATGAGCCGAAAACAAAAGAATTAGCTATTTTTGTTTTATTAAATTAAAAAAATACCCTTGGGATTATATAAAAATCTTTTTAAACAAACTGCCATATACGGACTCGCAACGGTTTTGCCTCGTATGTTGAGTTTTTTATTGGTTCGTTTATATACCGGTATATTACCAACCGCCGAATATGGAGAGGTTTCCATCGTACTGTCGTGGATGGTGTTTTTCAACGTGATTTTATCTTACGGAATGGAAACCGCCTTTTTTCGATTTTATAATTCTGAAAAAGATAAAGAAAATGTAATTGCAACTTCTACAATTTCTATATTTTGGTCATCTATTTTCTTTCTTTTTGGCGCTTTAATTTTTAGGAACTCACTCGCTTCATGGGCAAATGTTGATGTACAATATGTTACATATTCTATTTGGATTTTAGCGTTGGATGCTTTGGTAATTGTGCCGTTTTCGAAACTGCGTGCGAATCAACGCCCAATAATGTATGCTGCAATCAAGATAGGAAATGTGATGGTCAACCTGATTCTCAACATTTTCTTTCTGTTGTATTTGCCAAAATTAGCGCTAGATAATCCGCACACATTTATAGAAAATTTATACATAGAAAACTTCGATATAGGATATATTTTTGTGGCTAATTTATTAGCAAGTTTACTAACCTTAGTCGTTTTATCGCCTAATTATCTTAGCCTAAGTCGAAAATTCGATAAAGTACTTTGGAAAAAAATGATGCAATATGGTTTGCCTATTCTCGTAGCGGGAATCGCTTTTGCTGTCAACGAACATTTTGATAAAATATTATTGGGCTACTTACTTCCAGAAAACATCGCTAAATCAGAAGTTGGTGCTTATTCCGCTTGTTATAAACTCGGCTTATTTATGGTTTTGTTCGCCACAGCTTTCCGTTTGGGCATCGAACCTTTCTTTTTCAGTCATTCCGGCAACGAAAATGCATCTCAAACCTATGCCGTCATCACGAAATATTTCGTCATAATGGGCTCTTTAATACTTCTTGGGGTTATTGTTTTTGCAGACATCTTAAAGTTTTTACTGCTAGATAACAAATCCTATTGGGAAGCTATGAAAGTAGTACCATTAATCATTTTGGCAAATTTTTGTTTGGGCATTTATAACAATCTATCAGTTTGGTACAAACTAACCGACAAAACTCACATTGGCGCCTATATCTCTATCTTAGGGGCTGTTTTAACTTTGGTTTTAAACTTTCTTTTAATTCCAAAATATAGTTATTATGGTTCGGCAATTG
The DNA here is from genome assembly GCF_046155325.1 of Flavobacterium sp. Classification (GTDB taxonomy): domain Bacteria; phylum Bacteroidota; class Bacteroidia; order Flavobacteriales; family Flavobacteriaceae; genus Flavobacterium. The sequence goes on along the minus strand of NZ_JBJXDQ010000202.1, from coordinate 8,575 downwards.
CCACTATTACAGCTTATGGCAGCATGATGTTTATATCATACATACTCGGAAAGAAATATTACCCCATTCCGTATGATATAAATAAAATAGGCGGTTATTTAGGATTATCAATCTTCTTTTCAGCAATTTCTTTCTACGGTTTTCGCGAAAATTACTTTGTTGGAATCCCATTATTAATCTCATTTATGTATTTTATATATCACAACGAAAAAGAAACATTAAAAAGAATGTTGAACCGCAAGAATAATTAGGAGCTACTTCCTGCTGTCCGCTGTATCCACGCTAAAAAGCGTGGGATGCCGCTACCATCAGGGCTAAAAACCCAGAATCTAAAACTACCAAAACCCAGAATATGACCATCAAGATTATCAATAAATCGCAACACGAGTTGCCCAACTACGAGACCATAGCCTCGGCAGGAATGGATTTAAGAGCCAATCTAACCGAATCCATAATGTTAAATCCTTTAGAAAGAACCATCGTAAAAACGGGACTTTTTATCGAATTACCCATAGGTTATGAAGCCCAAGTGCGTCCAAGAAGCGGCTTGGCGGCCAAAAAAGGAATTACCGTACTCAATTCGCCTGGAACAGTTGATGCGGATTATCGTGGAGAAATTGGCGTGATTTTGGTCAATTTATCCAATGAAGTTTTTGTTATCGAAAACGGCGAACGCATTGCCCAACTTATTATTGCCCAACACGAAAGAGCCGAGTGGATTGAAGTTCAGGAATTATCCGAAACATCAAGAGGCGAAGGTGGTTTTGGAAGCACGGGAGTGAAATAAGTGGTCAGTGTTCAGTTCCGATTGCTATCAGAATAAGTGTTCAGTCTCAGTAAACAATAAAAAATCCGCGGAAATCAGTTCAATCCGTTTAATCTGTGGCCAAATAGAATTAAACCTTTGTGAACTTTGCGAAAACCTTCGTGACTTTGCGGTTAAAAAACAATTAACATGAAAATAATAGTACCAATGGCTGGACGAGGATCCAGATTAAGACCACACACATTAACCATCCCAAAACCGTTAATTCCTATTGCTGGAAAACCAATAGTACATCGTTTGGTGGAGGATATTGCAGGAGTTTTGAATCAGGATATTGAAGAAATTGCCTTTATCATTCACGAAAGCTTTGGCAAAAAAGTAGAAGAAGAGTTACTAGCAATAGCAAAAAAATTAGGCGCTAAAGGAACCATTTACTACCAAAACGAAGCCCTCGGAACGGGTCACGCCATTATGTGTGCCAAAGAGTCGCTGAGCGGACCTGCCGTTATTGCTTATGCTGATACCTTGATTCGTGCCAATTTTGACTTAGACCAAACTGCCGATAGCGTGATTTGGGTTAAAAAGGTGGATCAACCAGAAGCTTTTGGAGTTGTGAATTTAAACCAAGACAATGAAATAATTGAATTAGTTGAAAAACCGAAAGAATATGTTTCAGACCTTGCCGTTATTGGCATATACTATTTTAAAGATGTTGCCGTTTTGAAAAATGAGTTGCAAATTGTTTTAGATAACAACATTATCCACGGTGGCGAATACCAAATTAATGATGGAATCAAACAAATGATGGCAAAAGGCATGAAATTTGTACCTGGCGAAGTGACAGAATGGATGGATTGTGGCAACAAAGAAGTTACCGTTGAAACCAATTCTAGAATGTTAGGTTTTTTGCATAACGATGGGGAACAATTAGTGGCAAATAACCTAAAACAACAAAATTCAACTATTATTCCACCCTGTTATATCGCTGAGGATGTTATATTAATTAATGCAAGTGTAGGGCCTAATGTATCGTTGGGGAGAGGATGTCATATTAGTGACAGCTCTATAAAAAATAGTTTGGTACAGACCCATTCACACATAAAAAATGCAAATCTTGATAATGCCATGATTGGTAATCACGCTAATTTTGATGGAAACTTTACAAGTATTAGCATAGGAGATTATTCGGTTTTGGAATAACATATATTATCCTGCAAGGTTTTTTTTGACCTTGTAGGTATTAAATGAAACCTACAAGGATTTGGAAACCTTGCAGGATTTAGATGTAGAATGATAAACATCAACAATGAAAAAAACGGCGTCATTCTTTTTATTCTTGGTTTTGCTTTGCAATTCGGCTGCGTTATTGGCACAAACCGAACCGGAATCAATTGTGCCTGAAACCGATAAATTCGAAAATTATTTTTATGAATCTCTGAAGCAAAAAGGAATCGAAAATTATGACAAAGCCATTACGGCATTGGAGCAGTGTTTAAAATTGAAACCCAACAATGCCACGGTTTATTCTGAATTGGGAAAGAATTATTTTGCCTTAAAAGACTATGAACATGCCTATGATTCATTCGAAAAAGCAACACAAATAGACCCTAAAAACAAATGGCTTTGGGTAGGAATGTACGATGTAAATTATCAAACAAACAATTTTAATCAAGCCATAATTACTTTAGAAAAACTGATTGAATTAGATGAAAAATTTAAGGATAACTTAGTATCCTTGTTAATGAAAACCCAACAATTTGACAAGGCATTAATTCTTATAAATGAGTTAAATGATAAAGTTGGAAAATCAGACTCTAGAGATTTTTTCAAAGCCCAGATTTTGTCTCAAGGGAAATTTCAAAACACAGAGATCGAAAATCTAATTAGTCAAATTCAAAAAAATCCAAAAGAAGAATCTAATTATGTTGCTTTAATTGAACTTTATACCAAGAACAATGACGCCAAAAAAGCGTTAGAAATTACTCAAAAACTTGCAAATGAAATCCCTAGTTCTGAATGGGCTCAAATAGGATTATTTAAAATTTATTTGGACAAAAATGAAACGCAAAAAGCAATAAATGCAATGAATATTGTTTTGGCAAATACTAAAATTGATGCTAAAATTAGACATCGAATATTAAATGAGTTTTTGGTTTATACTACTAAAAATCCGCAATATTCAACAGATTTAGAAAAAGCGATTGCCTATTTTGATAACGATCCAGATGTAAATGTAACCCTAGAAATTGGAAAATTTTACCACAATAAAAAGCAATGGGACAAAGCGGCTTTTTATTATGAAAAAAGTTTGAAAAACAATACAACAGCAAATGTTGATACAAATTTGCTTCTGATGCAAGTATATGTTGAGTTGAAACAATTCGATTTATTGTCGAAAAAAGCAGCAGAAATGGTGGAAACATTTCCCACCCAACCTCAATTTTACTATTATTCAGGATTCGCTAATAATCAATTGTTACAATTTAAAAAAGCTAAGGGAATGCTCGAAATGGGGTTAGATTATCTCGTAAATGATATCCCATTAGAAATCAATTTTATCATTCAATTAGGTGAGGCTTATAGCGGATTAGGTGATGTTAAGAAAAAAGAATTTTATTTTTCTAAAGCAAATCAATTACAAAAAAAATAATATTAATGATATTACTTTCAAAAAAAATTCTACTTGTTTGCTTATCTAGCACACTACTATTTGTGTCATGCAAAACAAAATCAGTAGCCGTTATACCGCCTAAAAATGAAACCATTCCGATTTCAAGCAACACTATTAAAAACTATTATAACAATAAAGTTGCGTTTTCTACATTATACATAAAGTCAAATGTTCGATTTGACAATGGCAAACAAACACAAAATGTTACCGCCGAAATAAAAATTAAGAAAGACGAGCAGATATTAGTAAGTATCCGTTTTTTAGGAATTACAATGGCCAAAGTATTAATTACCCCAAAGTCCGTGCGTTATTATGAAAAAATAAATGATAGTTATTTTGAAGGAGATTTTAGCTTTTTAAGCCAATGGTTGGGAACGGACTTGAATTATGATAAGGTTCAAAATATGCTTTTAGGTCGTGCCATTGATGATTTAAAATTAGGAAAATATAAGGAATCTACTGTTGAGCAAACCATTCAATTGGACGATTTTTTAGACACTAAAAACAAGAAATCTTTCTTTTTTGACGATAAGACCTACTTACTAAAAAAACAAGAAATAACACAAATAGCCGAATCAAGAAAAATTGAGATTGTTTATTCAAACCATAATGTGTTTACTGAAGCAACATTGCCTTTTACTGTTTTGATTAATTCATTTCAAACTAAAGGAAAAACAGAAATAAATTTAGAATATAATACGGTAACATTTAACGAAGAACTTTCTTTTCCTTATAGTGTTCCAAATGATTACAAAAGAATTATAATTAAGTAAATTTGCAGAAACTTATTTTTAATATGCCAAAATTCATCCTAAGCCTAATTTTTATATGCTTGACTTCCGTTACATGGAGTCAAACCTCGCAACAAGAAAAACTAGAAGAACGAAAAGCTCAAATTCAAAGAGAGATTCGAGAAAATGAATCCTTGTTGCAATCCGTAAAGAAAAAAGAAAAATCAGCGGTTAATGTAATCATCATACAAAACAACAAAATAAAACTTAAAGAAAAACTAATTCAAACAACCGAAAAGCAAACCAAGTTGTTGAATAACGATATGTATATTAATCAGGTACAAATCAATAAATTAAAGAAAGAATTAGTAGCTCTTAAAGAAGATTATTCAAAAATGATTTTGAAATCTTACAAAAGCCGTTCTGAGCAAAGTAGAGCTATGTTTATTTTGTCGTCTGAGAATTTTCAACAGGCGTATAAAAGAGTGCAATACATGAAGCAATATACGAATTACAGAAAATTGCAGGGAGAAGAAATCCAATCCAAATCGGTTGAACTAATAGATTACAACGGAAAATTAGATAAACAAAAACAAGAAAAACAAAAACTAATTGCCGAGAAAGAAAAAGAGCGATTGTCATTGCTTAAAGAAAAACAAGAACAACAGAAAGTAGTCAATTCTATCAAAAAAGATAAGAATAAAATTGCTGCTGAAATCAAGAAAAAGCAACAAGAGGCCAAAGCAATTGATAGACAAATTGACCGATTAATTCGTGAAGCCATTGCCGAGGCCAACAGAAAAGCAGCAATGGAACGCGCGATGGAAAAAGCAAAAGCGCAATCTAAAGCCGAATCCAAAGTGGAGACTAAAGAGGAATTAAAAACTCGTGCAAAATCCCTTGTTTCTACTTCTGCGGTTTCGTCATCAAAAATTGAATTAACTCCAGAGTCAAAAATAATTGCTGACAATTTTAAGGCCAATCGCGGTAGATTGCCTTTTCCTGTAGAAAAAGGGTTTATTTCTTTAGGTTATGGCGATCAACAACATCCGGTGTATAAAACCTTAACAATACACAATAGTGGGGTTGAAATCACCACTGAACAAGGAGCAAGTGCCAGAGCAGTTTTTGATGGTGTAGTGACAAGCGTAATTGTGCTATCACCGGTTAACAAAGCAGTCATGATTCAGCATGGAGATTATTTTACGGTTTATCAAAATTTGAGTTCGGTAAGTGTTGGTAAAGGCGATAAAGTAAGCAGAAAACAAGCGATAGGTAGGGTAAGAACTAATGGTGAAACAGGTAAAACAGTCATCAAGTTTTTAATTTTACAAAACACAACTTACAATAACCCATCCAGCTGGTTGTCGATGTAAAGCAAAAAATAATACAAAAGAAAAAGCCTTGTGTAAATTTACACAAGGCTTTTTTAGATATAGCTTTCTTTACTGTTGCTGCTGATAGATTTGATCAATATAATCTAGTTGCACTTTTTCTTCAACGCTAGCTTCCTCAAGTTTTACATTATTAACTTCTTCAAACTGGGTTCCGTCTTCATAGCCAATAGAAACACTAACAGAAAGAGTTTGTCTAGAAACCCCTTTGAAAGTGCCTTTTACTAGCGTACAATCATTAAAGTTTCGTCCTACCGAGAGTTTCACATGATTAGCCATAGTCCAAATATTATTGGTGGGGTCTAAGCCTAACCATCCTTGATTTGGTGTGAAAATTTCTACCCATGCATGGGTGGCACCCTCTCCTCTATAGTCATTTTCATTAGGGCAAATATAACCGCTTACATAGCGTGAAGGTATTCCTGCAGTTCGTAATAATTGCAACAAGAGATTTGCAAAGTCTTGGCAAACCCCTTTTTTAATTTCTAATATTTCGTCTAAAGTGGTGTTAATGGTTGTAATACCTTTAGTGTAAATAAAATTTTTGTATATGTATTGATTACATTCTTGAGCGATGGCGATTATTGATTTTTCAGGTTCAATAATATTTTTTAAGATTTCCTCTATTTGATTTTGTTTTTCTATAGCCTCAGGATAACAAAGTCTTTGTAGCAGGATACTTTTTTCCATTTCTTTTGACAAATCAGCTATTGTAGTCGTGTCAATTTCAGGGATTTTAAGTGAATGATTTATCCGAACTAACATTCTTGATTCAAGTATCATTTCTTTGTGACTATCGAGTGTATTGAAATTTCCAACCCTATTGCCATAATAATCTCTTGAAATTTCAACATTTGGACTGTTACTTACAAGGAGCTGAAATTGCAATACATCTTGGTTATCAAAATGATGTGGAAACAATCGTATTTCGTTGATACTTTCCTTAATTGGCCAACTGTATTCGTATTTTGTGATGTGTACTATCTTGAAAACTGCCATTATATTTAGGTATAAGAGAAAAATAATTTTGAAAAATCGGTCGAAAATTGAATCAATTGTTTTTTAGTATCATTTAGAACATTTTCTAATTGTTGGTTGGTCAAGTTATGATAATCTGTAAATTCAATCGAGCTTTTGAGCCTTCCAAACTGATTGTGCAAGGTTCTGGCTTCGCTCAAATTATTGTCTTTGAAAAGGTTGTCTAAATAGATTTCAATCAGACTTAACGTATTGATTACAGAATGTCCAAAATCAGGATTAAAAATTACTTGCTGCACCACTTTACGGTTATGCGGAATGTTACTATAACTTTTTAGATATAATTCATAGCCAGAAAGAGACAGTAATAGTCTTCTCCAATACAATAAATCTTCTTTTCCATCAAGATTGTAATGAATTGGTGCATAATAAGCTTGTGTCAACGTGATGGTTTGAAGGCATCTTTCGATGTGTTTTCCAATTCTTGAAAACGACCAGCCTAATCCTCGAGGCATGGTAACCTGAAAAATCCCATTATAAAGCAGGAAATCCTTATTTAATTTTGACAAAATTACTGATGCCGCTGATGTTTCAAGCATTCTAGGTAAGTTAGGATCATTCATAAAATGATATAAAGAGTTGATATGTTCCCATAACTCCTTAGTAATTTTATCTTGTGATCCCCTTGCGTTTTCTCTAGCTTTAATGATTAGATTTTTTACTGAATTATGATTTAGGCTGTCACAAATCATGTATTTTAGAACAAAATTAGTATCATACTGAGCTTCCCTTATTTGTTTAATAGGCAAACTGGTGTAATATTCTAATAAGGGTTTGTATCCTTGTTGATCATCAAGTTCTTTGTCAAAAGACAAGATATAAAAAGTGTTAAGACCTAATAACATTCCGTCTGTTCTTTCCATATATCGGTTAAGCCAGAACATTCCGTCTGCTACTCGGCTAAGCATATTTACTTTCATTCTATTTGTCATTGCGAGGAGTTGGGAGGCACGTGGCAAAGCAATCTCATCCTCTTGTTAATCCAATTTTATTTAACTATCCATGTGTCTTTGCTACCGCCACCTTGCGATGAATTCACTACCAATGAACCTTCTGTTAGCGCAACTCTGGTCAACCCTCCAGGAACTATTTCTACCCCATTTGGACCACATAATGCATAAGGTCTTAAATCGACATGACGAAGTTTAAGTTCCCCATCAATCAAACAAGGCACGGTACTCAATTGAATAATCGGCTGAGCGATATAATTTCTTGGATTTTCTAGAATGGCTATTTTTGCTTTTTCTAACTCTTCTTGACTGGCTTTGTTGCCCATCACCATTCCATATCCTCCGCTTTGATTAGTTTCTTTGATAACCATATTACCCATATCGGCAAAAACAAGCTCTCGCTCCTCTTGATTTTCCATTTGATAGGTCGGGACATTTTTTAGAATCGGTTCTTCGTTAAGATAATATTTTATCATATCAGGAACATAAGCATAGACAGCTTTATCATCGGCAACACCATTTCCAACAGCATTTACCAAGGCTACATTTCCCATTTTATAAGCGCTGATTAACCCTGGAACTCCCAGAGTACTATCTGGTTTAAAAACCAATGGGTCTAAATATTCGTCGTCTAATCTTCTATAAATTACATCTACCTGATGAAGTCCTGAAGTAGTTTTCATATAGACTTTACAGTTATTGACAATCAAATCTCTTCCTTCTACTAATGGAATTCCCATTTGTCTCGCCAAGAACGTATGTTCGTAATAAGCAGAATTATAAATCCCTGGAGTAAGTAATACTACATTTGGATTTGAGATGCTTCTTGGCGATAACGATATTAGGATATTATGAAGAATCATGGGGTAATTTGCCACCATACTCACCTCATTAGAAGTAAACATTTCGGGGAAAATTCTTTTAGTAATTTCTCTGTTTTCAAGCATATAGCTTACGCCACTAGGGCATCTTAGATTGTCTTCTAAAACATAAAACTCTCCTTTTGCACCTCGAATCAAATCGAT
>NZ_JBJXDQ010000201.1:0-8098 GCF_046155325.1 Flavobacterium sp. | reverse complement strand
ACACAACGACGAAAGCTTGCTTTCGAAAGTTGGGGGGCATGAAAAAAGGCCAACACAAATCAACGATTTGTGTTGGAAAGGCTTTGGGTAAAGCGGGTATACCGAAGCGGATGCTAGCGAACGAAGTGAAGCTAGCCATCCAGGATAATTGAAAGGCTTTGGGTAAAGCGGGTATACCGAAGCTGCTGACAATGCGAAGCATTGGCAATCCGAAAGTAGGGGGGCTAATCTGAGGGGGTATTTTGCCCCTTTAATATTAAGAATTAATACATTTTTCGGTAATCCCTTGACATATATATTTGATTTATTGGGGTTATAAATATTAATTAAAAATCATGTATTACAATAAAAAATATCATAATCTAAGCAATTTGTTTTGCGGAGGCTTTTTTATAGTATGCCTTACTTTTTTCAGCGCATGTATAAAAAGCGAATCAAGCATCAACTATAATAAGGATCAAATTTTAGTTAATTACAAGCAAGTCTTAATTAAAGTTATTGAGGATTTGAATAAAATAGATCCTGAAATTTCAAAGAAGTCTGGTATAATAAGTCAATTACTACTTGAAAATCAAGCTAAGGAAATTATCATTCCTTTATTATCGATTTCAAAGGGGCTACTTAAAACATATCAAACATATGATAGTGTAAATTTGGAAATTCTTGGTGATGAAAAAGATTTGATAATTGCAGCTCTGCTAGTATTTAATAATGAAATTAAATCTAATGCTCAGACAAAATCAAATGAGAATAAATACAAAATAATGGGTGAGCGTTCTATCTTGGCTATTGAAATTGATAGGCAAGAGTTAAATGGCTGTTTGTTAGAAATCTTCGGATTAGGGGCTGGTGTTTATGGTTTAATAAAAGTAGAAGGAAAAATTATCGTTAAAAATTTAGTCAGTTTAGTGATGAAAGTCGGATTAAAATCTTTAAGTTGGGTAGGTATTGCATATACAGTTTACAACCTTACAATGTGTTTAGTAGAAGCAGATAACGATTAAATTTATTTTATGATTGAACTAATTTTTTTAACAGTTTTTACATCTTCAATATTGTCAATATATTTTTATGATCTTATTACAAATAAAATAAGCAAAAATGATACCTATAGGGATTTGAAGTTTAAAACCATCTATTTATATCTGACCTCTGGGCTATTCTTATTAAATAAGACAATAGAAGTTTATCAAGACTATTTTAATCACAAATAAAAGTAGTTACTTTGCTCAAGATTTTATATTATGAAGCACTCTCAAACTATCGGAATACTACTTTGCTTAGCATTGATTTACACAACCACCCAACCATTTATTATCATAGAAAGTAGGAATTGGGTAATTACCGGTTGGAATCCAGTGGGAAGTTCCTTTGGTCAATCTGGAAAATTTTTATGCTTTTTTTCGGCCTTGAGTGCTTTGTTTTTTGCTTTGCCTTATATATGGGCAAAAAGATTCAATATGGTTTTTGGTGCATTAATGTTGGCATGGGCATTCCGTAATTATTTAATATTAGCTACCTGTCAAATGGGGGAGTGTCCGCAAAGGCAATGGGCATTGTATGGTTGTATATTTTTATCAGGCTTAATTTTATTAATGACATTTTTGCCAAAAATAAAAGTCAGCTAAATAGCTACAAAAAGGGAATCCAACTTAAACGGAAAATTTCTTCAAGGCTTTATCAATCATATTAACTGATTCCAAAATTTGCTTTTCATTAATAATCAACGGTGGTGCAAATCTTATTTTGTCACCTTGTGTTGGTTTTGCTAATAGGCCTTCTTCGCAAAGTTGCAAACAAATATTCCAAGAAAATTCAGGATCTTTATTATTAATCACAATGGCGTTTAATAATCCTTTTCCTCTTATTGATAGGATTAATGGGGATTGCAGTTTGGCTAATTCAGATCGAAATAGTTGTCCCATATTTTCTGCATTCTCCGCCAAGTTTTCTGATTTTAATACTTCCAATGAAGTCATAGCAACAGCGCATGCCAAAGGATTACCTCCATAGGTAGATCCGTGTTCACCTGGTAATATTTGTAACATTATTTCATTGTCAGCCAAAACTGCTGAAATTGGAAGTGTGCCACCACTCAAAGCTTTTCCTAAAATTAAAATATCTGGTCGTACATTTTCATGATCACATGCCAGCATTTTTCCAGTACGTGCTAAACCTGTTTGAACTTCATCTGCAATAAATAGAATATTATAATGACTACATAAATCTCTTACTCCTTTCAAATAACCCTCTGAAGGCAATACAACTCCAGCTTCACCTTGTATTGGTTCAACCATAAATGCGGCCACTGTATTATCTTGAAATGCTTTTTCAAGTGCGATTAAATCATTGAAAGGTACTAAACCAAAGCCTTGCATATAAGGCCCAAAACCTTGATAACTACTAGGATCAGTGGATGATGAAATTGCAGCTAATGTTCGCCCCCAAAAATTACCTTCTGCAAAAATAATTTTTGCTTGATTTTCGGGAATGCCTTTTACATTATAGCCCCATCGTCTTGCTAATTTAATTGCTGTTTCACCACCTTCTACACCAGTATTCATTGGTAATATTTTATCAAAGCCAAAATAGGAAGTGATGTATTTTTCGTATTCGCCTAATAAATTATTATGAAATGCACGCGATGTTAAAGTTAATTTACTTGCTTGTTCTTGTAATGATTTTATAATAGCAGGGTGACAATGACCTTGATTCACTGCGGAGTATCCGCTTAGGAAATCGAAGTACTTTTTCCCGTCGACATCATATAAATAAACCCCTTCCCCTTTTTCGATCACTACTGGAATCGGGTGATAGTTATGTGCACCAAACTGATCTTCAAGAGCCAAATATTTTGCAGCAGCATCGCTTAATGTATTAGGATTATTCATAGCTAAACAATTTCAAGTTAAAAAAAATAAAAAACGCCAAGACGCCAAAGGAAAGAAAATAAAGGAGGTGTTAAACTAACCCCAAGGGATGATTTAGAAAATCTAAATTAGCAAATAAAAAAAGGCCTTTATTCATAGATGTAATTTAGTTTTTTTAGTGCAAATTCCAAGGATTTGGTGGTACATTCGCTAAAACTATGCCCTTTGAATCCAACTATTTCAATCGTTATTTTAAATTTTAATGGTGTAAAATACCTACAAGAGTTTTTACCGTCGGTAATGGCTACCCAGTACGATGCATTTGAAATCATTGTTGCTGATAATGGATCAACGGACAATTCATTGGAGATTTTAGCACAGCAGTTCCCCACTGTTAAAGTAATTTCAAATAAGCAAAACGAAGGATTCGCTGGTGGGTATAATTGGGCATTGAAGCAAGTGATTAGCGATTATTATGTACTTCTAAATTCAGATGTACAAGTGGCTCCCAATTGGATACAACCAATGGTTGATTTATTACAATCTAATCCAAACATCGGGGCTTGTCAACCTAAAATTTTAGCACACAATAATCCAACCACTTTTGAATATGCAGGCGCAGCTGGTGGATGGATTGATATATTAGGATATCCATTTTCAAGAGGGCGCGTTTTTGATATATGTGAAACAGATCAGCAGCAATATGATTCCGTTGCACCTATCTTTTGGGCGACTGGCGCATGTATGATGATCAGATCCTCCCTATTCCATGAATTAAAAGGTTTTGATGTGCACTTTTTCGCACATCAGGAGGAAATTGACCTTTGTTGGCGAATGCAGTTAAATGGCCATCAATTATTTGCTTGCCCGACTTCGGTGGTCTATCATGTGGGTGGAGGAACTTTGCCAAAAGGGGGAAGAAAGGTGTTTTTGAATTTCAGGAATAATTTAATGATGCTGGCTAAAAATTTGCCTTTAAGTGAATTGGTATGGAAAATGCCAATGAGGCTTGGGTTAGATGCTATATCGGCTTATAAAGGGCTATTAACTGGAGATTCGTCCTTTTTTATGGCGATTGCAAAGGCGCATTTCTCCTTCTTCGGATATTTGATGTCAGGGAAGATAAAAAGGACTGAAAATACAAAACCAATGAAATCGCTTCATGGCGTATATGGGGGATCCGTAGTTTGGCAGTACTTTATAAAAAATAAGCATCATTTTGACAAAATTGTAACGAAACCCGTTCATAATTAAGAACTTGTTGTTATTTTTGCGTCCCTAATTAATCAATATGTCACAAGATTCACAAGAAACAGCAGCACAAAAAGATATCGCCACTAATTGGGTGACTTCTTCTAGATTTATTTTTTATGTATCAGTTTTTGCTTTGTTAGCATTGGTATTAGGTAATTGTACCAAACTATTCACGAGTGGGTTTAAGAAAACGACACCTGAAGTGAATACAAGCTCTCAATACAAGCCTGAGTATAAGTAGTAAAAAAAATTTGTTTTAGAGCGCTGAATCCTTATTTTTGCACTCCTAAAAATAGTTCTTACAAAAGCGAAAGTAGCTCATTTGGTAGAGCACGACCTTGCCAAGGTCGGGGTGGCCGGTTCGAGCCCGGTCTTTCGCTCCAAAAATCCCGTTCTTCGGAGTGGGATTTTTTTTTAAGTCTTTAAATAGACGCCCTGGTGGTGGAACTGGTAGACACGCAGGACTTAGACACTGTTCTTTGGTAGAACAAGAATTTGAGTGCACTTCTAGAAATGGAAGATGTAGAACTCCGTAAATTCGGCGAACCCTTTAAACTGGGAATACCGAGCGAAGCCCGAAAGGGAACGTGTAGAGACTAGACACGGAGCACCTAAATCGAAAGATACGGTGAAGGCATAGTCCAGACTACAAACCGAAGTAGGGTGGTGAAAACCATAGTAGTAAGAAAATCCTGTGGGCCGCAACGCCCGTGCGGGTTCGATTCCCGCCTGGGGCACAATCCCTTCCAATTTTATTGGAAGGGATTTTTTTGTCTAATTTACATTCATGAAAACCAAAATATCTAGGGAGAGAATAATTGAGGTTTGCTCAAGTAGTATATCAATGGCAAATGCGGCTGCAACTTTAAGTATTCATTTTAATACACTTAAAAGATTAGCAATATTATATAATTGCTATACGCCTAATCAAGGATTAAAAGGGGGGAATAAGAATGCGCCATTGAAGATTCAATTGCAAGAAATTTTAAAAGGGTTTCACCCACATTTTCAAACATATAAGTTGAAAAATAGACTTCTCAAGGAAGGGTTAATTAAAAATATATGCGCTATTTGTGATTTAAGTACTTGGAATAATAAGCAAATAAATTTAGAGCTAGATCATATAGATGGAAATAGAGTTAACCACGAATTTAATAATTTAAGATTATTGTGTCCAAATTGTCATTCGCAAACAGATACCTATAGATCAAAGAATAGAAAGAGTTTGTAATATCGGAAGTTATTTTTTTTGCTATCTTGTGGCCATAGGAATTTATAAAAATTATGAGTCAGGAAAATTTAACCAAACGCTTTTTGGAATTAGTGGAAATTATGGACACGCTTCGTGAAAAGTGCCCATGGGATAAAAAACAAACCATACATAGTTTACGCAGTAATACCATTGAGGAATTATATGAATTAGTGGATGCGATTGTGGAAGAAGACTGGGAGGGGATTAAGGAGGAGTTGGGTGACATTTTATTACATGTGTTGTTTTATGCCAAGATAGGGACAGAGCAAGGTAAATTTACTTTACAGGATTCCATAGAAGCCATTTCGAAAAAATTAATTCATCGTCACCCACATATTTACGGCGATGTGAAAGTGGAAAATGACGACGATGTAAAAAGAAATTGGGAGCAATTAAAGTTGCAAGAAGGCAAGGGAGATAAAACAATTCTAAGTGGGGTGCCCAATAGTTTGCCTGCGATGGTGAAAGCTTTGAGGATTCAAGAAAAAGTGAAACATGTAGGATTCGAGTGGGAGAATAAAGAACAGGTTTGGGAAAAAGTGGAAGAAGAAATTGCAGAAATGAAAGTTGAAATTGAAGCAAATAACCGAGAGAAAACGGAACAAGAATTTGGGGATGTTTTATTTAGTATGATCAACTATGCGCGTTTTTTAAATATTGATCCAGAAACTGCATTAGAAAAAACAAATAAAAAATTTAAGCATCGTTTTGAGCTTATGGAAAAGTTCGCCAAAGACAATGGCTTGGATTTAGCGCAAATGACCTTGGTAGAAAAAGATAATATTTGGAAACAAATGAAAGAAAAGGAATGAAAGATTCCAGCGAGTCCTTATTAGAGCGTTGTATAATTTATTAAAACTAATTATAAAATAAAATGGGTCCCCGATAAATCGGGGCCCCATTTGTTAACCAAACCTCTATAGGAAATTATTTATTTTGATCATTTAAGTTTAACACGAAAGCATAGTTTCCAAAATAACCAGGATAAATACCTGAAAGTTTAATACTTGCACTGGTCACTTTTTTAAGCGCCTCATAAAATTCTTCCGCTGTATTCACGGTTTTATCATTCACTTGTGTGATAACGAATCCTTTTTCAACCCTGCTTTTCCCAAGTATACCATTGCCTAATTCTTTCACGACAACACCGCCGGGTAAGTCATTTTTTTCAGCAGTAGTTTTGTCAATTGTTTCAAGCTTGCCTCCTAATTTTTCAGCTGCTTTACTACTTGTAGCCAAGTTGGCATCATCCCCAATCTTTGCTTTAAGCGTGGCATTGAAAGTCAACTCCTTGCCATCTCTTTTAATTTGTACGCTTATTTTATCAGAAGGTTTATACCTAGCAATTTGTTCTTGTAGTTCAGGAGATGATTTAATGGTAACACCATTTAGTTTAGTGATAATATCTCCTTTTTTCATGCCCGCTGCTTTTGCTGCACCTCCCTCCACCACATCAGTTACGAGTACCCCTTGGATTTCATTGGTTTTAATACGGTACTCATCATCTATTTTTTTAATTTCTGATTCAGGCAAGCCGTCTCTAGGGTAGGAGATGCCTAAATAAGCGCGTTGTACTGTTCCAAATTTTACAATATCAGTAACTACTTTTTTAACAATATTCACTGGGATTGCATAAGAATAACCTGCATAGGATCCAGTAGGGGATGCAATTGCCGAATTAATTCCAACTAACTCACCACTTGTATTTACTAAAGCGCCACCGCTGTTACCTTGGTTCACAGCAGCATCTGTTTGTAAAAAAGTTTCAACAGGGCGATCACTTTGACGTGCATTGATATTGATGTTTCTATTTTTTGCACTTATAATTCCAGCAGTAATCGTTACATCTAAATTTAAAGGATATCCAATGGCAAGTACCCACTGTCCTAATTTAATTTCGTCACTATTGCCATATACGATATACGGCAAAGCTGCTGCTTCAATTTTAATTACCGCTAAATCACTACTTGGATCAGTGCCAATCACTTTTGCTTTGTATGATTTTTTATTGGTCAATGTTACATTGATTTCATCTGCCCCATTCACCACGTGGTTATTGGTTACAATATAGCCATCCGCAGTAATTAATACACCGCTTCCGCTTGCTCTTTGTTCAGGCATTACTCTTGGGCCACCAAAAAAATCACCGAACATATCTTCATCACCGAACAAATCTGAAAACGGATTTCTTTGTCTTTGTTGATTTGCATCAACGCGTTTTGCATTTGTCTTTGTTTTGATATGCACTACTGCAGGGGAAGCTGAACTAGCAGCTGGTGTAAAATCGACCGTAGATGCGGGTGCATTCCCGTTAAAAAAACTAGCATAATTGGTAGGCAATTGGTTATTGCTATCAAAAGAGGAGCTTGGTTTAATCCATTTGGAATACCCCCAAATACTTGCGAAAGTAGTTGCAAAACTAATTCCGATAATTGCCAAAATGTTTTTAAAATTCAAGTTCATCATGTCTTTATTTTTTAATCTATTATATCAAAATGTGTACCAGTTCGGGTACAAAATTAATGCAGCAGTAATTATGTCACAAAATCAAATATAAGCTTTAACAAAATATTTACGAAATTATTCGTGAATATTTGGATCTGCCAAAAATATCCCATACTAAAAATAGGCCTTTCTATTTTTTACAAGCTAGTTAAAAAGGCGAGCGTGTCCACGCCATCCGCATATTGTTGTAAGCTAGGTTTTTGAAGGCTTCCAAAGG
>NZ_JBJXDQ010000200.1:0-21352 GCF_046155325.1 Flavobacterium sp. | reverse complement strand
TTCCAAGCATTCGAACCTAGTTTATAAATTTTAGGAGGTGTTCCGTCTTTTCCGGTGTATTTCGAAATTTTGTAGAGCGAATGAATACTTACATAAACAATGTCATTGTCGGCATAAACGAGTTTTATGGCTTCTTGAGTTTTGCCTTCGACTTGTATTTTTTGCAAACCGCCAAATCGCCCAATTCCGTGATCGATGTGTGTCACATAATCGCCAACGGATAAAGTTGTGAGTTCTTTTAAAGTGATGTTTTGCTTTTTCGAAACGTTACTTTTGATACTAAATTTATGATACCGCTCAAAAATTTGATGATCGGTATAACAAGCAATTTGGTTTTCTTCGTCTATAAATCCTTGATAAATAGGCAAAACAATGGCGTTGTATTGTTTGCGAATGTTCTCGGAGTTTTCTTCGTCTAAAGTCTGAAAAATATCGTGAAACCGTTTTGCCTGTGCCTCATTCGAACAGAATAAATAATTTTTGTAACCGTTAAAATGGTTGTCATTCAAATTATTCAATAGCAAATCGAATTGTTTGTTGAACGAAGGTTGTGGTTTTATGTAAAATTCAAAAGAGATTTTAGTTTTATAAATAGGCTTAGTACTTAATTCAACTACTGAAAAGTCTAAACTCTTTTTGATAAACTCCTTTTGATTCAAAAATAATTGACTCGGTTCAACGTGATTTATAGTTGCGTTTAGATTTTCGAAAATTTCTGTGGCTTTCGCAAATAATTTATCCAACTTTGAGAAAAGCAAATCAGTATCTTGGATAAAAATAACCGTTTGATTGTTAATGTATTCCAAGAAACTCTCCCGGTTTTCTTGAAAGAATTTATTCTCGACATTGGGAATAATCGTGATTTTCTTTTGCTTTTCGATAGATAATTGTGTTTCCACATCAAAGCTTCGAATGCTGTCAACCTCGTTACCAAAAAACTCGATTCGGTACGGATTATCATTTGAAAAGGAGAATACATCGACAATTCCTCCGCGAACGGAAAATTCGCCCGGTTCTGTAATGAAATCAACTCTTTTGAATTCGTATTCGAACAGGACTTCGTTGATAAAATCAATGGAAACTTTGTCGCCAACAGCCACTTTTAAAGTGTTTTTATCCAACTCTTTTCGCGTGACCACTTTCTCGAAAAGCGCTTCGGGATAGGTGACAATAATCGCAGGTTTCTTGCGGGAATTGATGCGGTTCAACACTTCGGCGCGAAGCAAAACATTGGCATTGTCGGTGTCTTCGATTTGGTATGGTCGACGATAGGAGCCGGGATAAAAAAGCACATCCTGTTCGCCAATCAGTTGTTCCAAATCGTTCAAATAATAAGCGGCTTCTTCCTTGTCATTTAAGATAAGTAGAAATGGTTTAGCTGCGCTCTGTTCGGCTACGTCTCGGGTTTCGGTTTTTTTAAAAAGGGATTGCACCACAAACGAAAAAGCAGAACCTATCAATCCGTTCAAGTGGATTTTTTGTTCGGCTTGTTGTAAACTTTCGACGATTTGCTTGATTTTGGGCGAATTATCGTAAGTGTGATATAAATTAGATTTACTCAACTCTAGGGATATTTGGGTCAGGTTGTTCGTTTGGAATTGCCCTTGAAGAATCGAGCATTTTGATCAAATCAGACTCTCCTTCTTCCAATGGAATTTTGCTTTTTTGAACAATTTTATCCATTTGATTTTGAAGTGACGTGAGTTCTTCATTGATTTGTGTTACCAAAACAAGTACTTTAGGTTCCGGAATATTTTTCAAATGAATGAATAAATCCAATAATCTAACTTTCGTTATTAAAGTAGCAATTCTGGCTTTTATTTGTGGTTTATCTATTGTTATTGGAATATTTTCATTTAAAGCCATCACTTTTTTTGAAAGTTCAGCCGCTTTATTTTGAAAAGCACGAATAGACGCTTTAGGTTTTTGATTTAATTCGACCAAAAACAAACGCCATTCAGTCCACTTTACCGCGTTAGCTTTCGAAGCTGAGCTTGATGGAGATGCATTAAATGTCCAGTATTTGCTGATATTGTTTACAATAAGCTCGTTCTTTTGGAAATCTTTTTCAGTATCAATAAGTTGTTTTTCGCTGTCATTTCTGCAGGATTGAATGAAAAAAACAATAAAAAAAATAGCTGTAAACTTAAGTTTCATCTTTGACAGGATTTCTTTGCAAAGTTACAAAGTTAATTTACAATTATGATTTTCGAGAAGTGAATATAAATTCAACTTTGAATTTATGTTATATCTTTTATTTTACTTCAAAAACATTGTTTTCCTTTTTCACATCGGCCATTAATCCGCTCGGGTCTATAGTAATTTTTTTGATGTCGGCTTTATTTCTTGAAATGACAAAATCATAAACGGGATTTGCCCAAGTCCAATCCCCTAAAACGGTTCTTTTGATGTCTGTCCCGACACTTCGGGATGGGTTTTCTTTCTCGAAACTCATCATTCGCAAAGGAATATAAAAACTTTCTTTTGTACCATCGGTATATTCGACTAAAAGATCAATAGGCATAGGTATTCGGCCGATTCTTTCTACAGTTATTGCAGTTTGAGATTCTTTTTCTAAAACGGTTTTTATTACGTAATCAATGGTGTTTGTGGTCTGTGTCCAATCGGTCAGGTACCAATCTAGGTTCGCTCCCGAGACACGTTCGGCTGTGCGTTTAAAATCGTTTGGCGTAGGATGCTTGAACTTGAAATCCTGATAATATTTTTTTAAGGTTTTCATTAAATTTTCTTTGCCAATAAGATAACCCAATTGCGCCAAGAAAACATCGCCCTTGCTATAAGCCGAAATGCTGTAGGTTTGATTAAAATCATACCGATCTGAATGAGTGGTTTGAGGTTGTTCTTTGCCTGTTTTTACCAAATAGTAATAGCTATCGTAGGAACCTTCGTGGGGATTTTCGGATTTCTTTTCGGCAATTTCGTTAAGTCCTAAGTCTTCTAAATAAGAGGTAAATCCTTCGTCCATCCAGGAGTGTTTGCTTTCGTTAGTGGCTAAAACATGCTGAAACCAAGAATGCGCCATTTCGTGAGCAATGACTCCAATTAAGCCATCATAAGTGCCTTCGCCTAGAATCAAAGTGCACATGGCATATTCCATGCCGCCGTCACCACCCTGAATTACTGAATATTGGTCGTAAGGATATTTCCCAACCGTTTTGTTGTAAAACTGCATCAAACGTACTGTTTCTTGTTGGGCTTTTTTCCAATTTTCTAGGATTGCGGGATTGTTTTTGTACAAGAAATGAAGTGTTGTACCAAAATCGGTTTTTACCACATCATGAAGGTAATTTTTATCGGCAGCCCAAGTAAAATCATGCACATTTGGAGCAAC
Organism: Flavobacterium sp.; assembly: GCF_046155325.1. GTDB lineage: Bacteria > Bacteroidota > Bacteroidia > Flavobacteriales > Flavobacteriaceae > Flavobacterium. The sequence goes on along the minus strand of NZ_JBJXDQ010000200.1, from coordinate 18,000 downwards.
AAAATGCCAAGTCAGGGTTTTGGTATTCTTAGGATGTTTTACAATAACCCCAGCGTTTTGATAGCCATGCCCAATTTCATCTGGATTTTGTAAATACCCACTTCCGCCCAGAACATAGGCTGCGTCGATGTTGATATTGACATCAAAATTGCCCCAAACCCCATGAAATTCTCTCGCGATATAAGGATCGGCATGCCAACCTTCAAAATCGAATTCGGCTATTTTTGGATACCATTGTGCCATCGAAAATTCGACTCCTTCGGAATTATTTCTTCCCGCTCTACGAATATGAACAGGAACTTGACCGTCAAAGTCTAGAGTTAATTTGGTTTTAGAATTAGGAAGTAGTGGTTTTGCCAAAGTGACTTCGAGAATAGTTCCCACTTCTTTGACACTAGCAATAACGCCATCTTGTTTGAAATTAGTGATTTTTAAAAATCCTATTTCGTTGGGTTTCAATTTCGAAATTCGACTTTCTTTGACTGTTTTTCCATCTGCTGTTATTTTATTAACCATTCGAGCATCGGGATCGGCTATGTTTTGAAGCCGCGCATTCATTTCGCTCCCGGGCTGAAAAGCATTATAGTATAAATGATAAAAAACGCGCTTTAAGGTATCTTGCGAATTATTGGTGTAGACTAATTCTTGTTTGCCACGATATTGGTAATTTTTGACATCCATAACCACATCCATTTTATAATCGACATGTTGTTGCCAATAGGAATTACTTTGGGCAAAAGTGTTTTCTAAACTTAGAAAAATAATGGAAAGTAAAAGGATTTTTTTCATGATAATTGAAATAAAAAAAGGAAGAACATTAGCCCTTCCTTTAAAATGGAGTTTATTTTTTGGTCATTTTATCTGCTAGTAACAAAGCATTATAAGCATTTACTATTTTGCCCGATTTGGATAATGAGGCAAAAGTTCTACTTTCTTTGCCTTCTTCACCCACCATAAGAGTAGTTGAAATGGCAACACCTGAATCCATCAAAATATGTTTTACTTGCGAGGCAGATAATTTTGGATAATACGAACGAATCAAAGCCGCCACACCAGCCACATTGGGTGATGCCATCGAAGTACCTTCTAAAAATTTATACGAATTATTGGGTGTTGTTGCATAAATCTTGACCCCTGGAGCATAAACGTCTACGTTCTTTGTTCCGTAGTTAGAAAAACCAGCTGCTATTTTATCCCCTAATTCAAAATTAAGCGCACCAATAGTCAACACATTATCTCCAAATTCTTTGTCTTTTCCGTCATGATCGTTGGGAAAATTAATTTCTTTGTCATTATCCTTTGACTCATTTCCAGCCGAATGAACAATTAACACATCTTTCTTAGCTGCATATTTTATAGCGTCATATACCCACTGTTTGTTGGGAGAAAAGTATTTGCCAAAACTAGTGTTTATAACTTTTGCGCCATTATCAACAGCATATCGAATGGCAAGTGCAACATCTTTATCATATTCATCACCGTTTGGCACAGCTCTTACTGCCATTATTTCAACATTGTTGGCAACGCCATCGCCACCTAGATTATTTTTCCTAGATTGGGCAATAATCCCTGCAACATGAGTGCCGTGATGCGCCATTTCTTTGTCTGGTCCAGTCACATTATTGTTTCCGTATTTTTTATCTTTAAAATCATTAGGATCATCGCCAATTACTTTTCTGCCATTAAATGCTAAATTTAAATGATACTTAACTTGTTCATCAACATGATCTTTATAATCGTTTAAATTATCTCTAAAGTCTGGGCCAACTTGACCAATAATGTTCGTCATTACCTTTTTACTTCTTAGCAATGAAGGTTCAGTTGTAGTTATGGCTTGAACTTCATCCAAAGTAAAATTTTCTTTTTTCAAATAGTTTGAAACTTCATTCAAAGCTTTGAATATAAAATCAACTTGGTTTTTACTAGATTCTGATTCTTTGAGTTTTTCATCATAAGCCAACTTTGAGTTTTTATATATCTCTGAACCGTCATCGCCCTTTTTTTGAATTCGAGTCATCTCTAAATTTTCATTAACGGCATCGCCAAGAAAATTCCAACCATGAACGTCATCAATATAGCCGTTTTTATCATCATCAATTCCGTTATTTGCAATCTCATTTTCATTGGTCCAAATAACCGATTTTAAATCTTCGTGTTCAATATCTACTCCAGAATCGACCACCCCCACGATAACTTTTACGCCTGTTTTGTCTTTTAATAATTCGGCATAAGCTTTGTCAACACTCATTCCTGGAACGGTGTCTTTTTGAATATCTAAATGACTCCAGCGTTTTAATTCATCTTCTTTTAAAGGTGTTTTTTTAGTAATACCAAAAGGAGCTTTAACTGCCATGGCAGAAATATCATAGACTTTTTTTGAGGCGCCACATCCGGCAAGTGCAAAAATAGCAACTGCTGAAATTAACGTGATTTTGAAATTATTCATTCTTGTTATTTGTTTAAATTTTAAAAAGTTGGTCTAAAAGTATCGATTTTGTTACAAACCCAGTTAAGATTAACGCTATTTTAAGATTTCTTCACAAGAATATATTGCAGCCATTCGAACTCCTTTTTCGGTGTTTTCGACAGTAATGATTTCGTGGTGCGCATCGTGTTCGAGGAATAAATAATACTTATTCTGAACGGCATTATTTAGGAATTTTAATTTTTCAGGCATAGTCAACAAGGGTCTTGTGTCGTAACCCATTACATAAGGCACAGGCAAATGTCCCACCGTTGGAATTAAATCAGCCATAAAACAAATGGTTTTATCTTGATATTGAATGTGTGGAATCATCATTTTTTCAGTATGTCCGTCAACAAAGTAAATTCCAAAACCGAGTTCTGATTTTTGAGTAAAATCGGTTTCAGGACTTTTGATAAAATGCAGTTGTCCGCTTTCTTGTATAGGCAAAATATTTTCGGATAAAAAAGATGCTTTTTCACGAATATTGGGTTTTGTTGCCCATTGCCAATGCGATTCGTTAGTCCAATAGGTAGCATTTTTAAACGCTAGTTCATATCCTGTTTTGGCTACGTTCCAGTTGACAGCACCGCCACAATGGTCAAAATGAAGATGCGTCAAAAAAACATCGGTAATATCATTGCGATGAAAACCGTATTTTGCCAAGGATTTATCCAAAGAATGGGTTCCCCAAAGGGAATAATAGCCAAAAAACTTATCGGATTGTTTGTTACCCATTCCAGTATCTATCAAAATCATGCGACTCCCGTCTTCAATGAGCAAACATCTTGCGGCAATATCTATTAAATTATTGGCATCGGCTGGATTGGTTTTGTTCCAAATGGTTTTGGGCACCACACCAAACATTCCGCCACCATCCAATTTAAAATTTCCAGTTTCTATGGAGTAGAGTTTCATTAGTGTTTTTATGTTTCAAACAAAGTTAGAAAAATCAAATGCTTTTATTGCTCTAAATAGGTTTTTTCTATCTTGCAATTAGTTATAAAAATGTTATCAATCATAGTAAAAGGTTTTTAAACACTATCTTTGTCTTTTATTTAGACAAAATCAAAATAACATGAAATAAGCATTAGAAAAAACATCAATTAAAATTGTGTTTCTCAGTGTGAATTTCATAACTCGTATAAAAAATTAATAACGTTATGATACAAGTTTCTGAATCAGCAAGTAAAAAAATTGTCGGTATGATGAAAGACGATGGTTTTGACGCCGCCAAAGATTACGTTAGAGTAGGCGTAAAATCTGGTGGTTGTTCGGGATTGTCTTACGATTTGACTTTTGACAAAACCATAGGCGAAAACGACAAGGTTTTTGAAGATAACAATATAAGAATTGCCGTTGAAAAAAAGTCTTTCTTATATCTAGCCGGAACCATATTAGAATTTTCTGGAGGGTTAAACGGAAAAGGATTTGTTTTTAATAATCCAAATGCAAGTAGAACTTGTGGAGGCGGGGAATCATTTTCGCTGTAGGCCCCCTAACCCCCAAAGGGGGAATTCTCAACATTGTCAATAATATAAATATATATAAATTAATTCCTATTTACCCCTAATAGGAGTTCCCCCATAGGGGGTTAGGGGGCTAATATGTCAAAATACACAGAAGACCATTTACGAGTTGAACTCGAAACTAAAGAATACGAATACGGATTTTACACTGATTTAGAATCGGAGACGTTTCCAATTGGTTTAAATGAAGACATTGTTCGTGCCATTTCCCATAAAAAAGAAGAGCCACAATGGATGACCGATTGGCGTATTGAAGCTTTCCGTGCTTGGCAAGAAATGATTGAGCCAGAATGGGCAAATGTTCATTATACAAAACCAGATTTTCAGGCAATATCTTATTATTCCGCTCCAAAATCTATTGATCCCAATAAAACATTAGACGATGTTGATCCAGAACTTTTAGCAATGTATAAAAAGCTAGGAATTAATGTAGATGAGCAAAAAATGATGAACAATATTGCGATGGATATTGTAGTTGATTCAGTTTCAGTTGCTACAACATTTAAGAAAACATTGAACGAAAAAGGGATTATTTTTTGTTCAATTTCTGACGCAATAAAAGAGCACCCAGAACTAGTTCGAAAATACCTTGGTACCGTTATTCCGCAAAAAGACAATTTTTATGCGGCTTTAAATTCGGCTGTTTTCTCGGATGGTTCGTTTTGTTATATCCCAAAAGGCGTTCGTTGTCCAATGGAATTATCAACTTATTTCCGAATCAATCAAGCCGGAACCGGACAATTCGAAAGAACATTATTAATTGCAGACGAAGGCAGTTATGTATCTTACCTTGAAGGTTGTACCGCGCCAAGTCGTGACGAAAATCAATTGCATGCTGCTTGTGTTGAATTAATTGCTTTGGATGGAGCCGAAATAAAATATTCTACCGTACAAAACTGGTATCCAGGAAACAAGGAAGGAATCGGCGGCGTTTTTAATTTTGTGACCAAAAGAGGTTTGTGCGAAAAAAACGCAAAAATTTCTTGGACACAAGTTGAAACAGGATCCGCAATTACTTGGAAATATCCTTCAGTTATTTTAAAAGGAGACAATTCCGTTGGAGAATTTTATTCGATTGCAGTAACCACTAATTTCCAGCAAGCCGATACGGGAACGAAAATGATTCACATTGGTAAAAACACCAAATCGACCATAATTTCTAAAGGAATTTCAGCAGGAAAATCACATAATAGTTATAGAGGTTTAGTAAGAGTTGGTCCAAATGCTGAAAACGCAAGAAACTTTTCGCAATGCGATTCGCTGTTAATGGGAAATAATTGTAGCGCTAATACTTTTCCTTATATAGAAAGTAAAAATCCATCTGCAAAAATAGAACACGAGGCCACGACGAGTAAAATTGGCGAAGACCAAGTTTTTTATTGCAATCAACGTGGAATTCCAACCGAAAAAGCCATCGCATTAATCGTGAACGGTTTCAGTAAAGAGGTCTTGAATAAGTTGCCAATGGAATTTGCAGTGGAAGCGCAAAAATTATTGGAGATTAGTTTAGAAGGAAGTGTAGGATAATTTGAAAATTTTTTAATTTGAAAATTTGTAAATGGAGAACAAAGAGAATATAATTGTAACCTTAACTTTTAAGTTTGCTCTTGAAATCATCAAATATTGTGATAGCTTACAAGAGAGTAAAAAGTTTGTAATTGCAAATCAATTATTAAAATCTGGAACTTCAATTGGCGCAAATATTAGGGAAGCTCAAAATGCTGAAAGCAAAGCTGATTTTATTCATAAATTTAAAATCTCTGCGAAGGAAATAGAAGAAACCATTTACTGGTTAGAATTATGCAAATTCTCAGAGAATTATCCGAATGCAGATGAATTAATAGAACAAATAAACAATATATCAAGAATTACAAATAAAATAATAATTACATCAAAACAAAAATAATGAGATAATTTGAAAATGAGATAATTTAAAAATAAAAGGATTCTTTTTTAATTATCAAATTTCCAGATTTCCAAATTTCCAAATTAATTATGTTATCAATAAAAAATTTACACGCCTCCATTGGCGATAAAGAAATCTTAAAAGGGATAAACCTAGAAGTAAAAGCTGGAGAAATTCACGCCATTATGGGGCCAAACGGCGCTGGAAAGAGTACGCTTGCTTCGATCATAGCTGGAAACGAAAATTACGAAGTAACCGAAGGAGAAATCCTTTTAGAGGGTGAAGACCTTTCTGAATTAGCCCCAGAAGAAAGAGCGCACAAAGGCGTGTTTTTGTCGTTTCAATATCCTGTGGAAATCCCAGGGGTTTCTGTTACCAACTTTATTAGAACGGCAATCAACGAAACTCGCAAAGCAAATAAATTAGAAGAAATGCCGGCTAACGAAATGCTGAAAGTAATTCGCGAAAAATCAGAATTATTGGAAATTGACCGTAAATTTTTGTCCCGTTCTTTAAACGAAGGATTTTCTGGAGGAGAGAAAAAACGAAATGAGATTTTCCAAATGGCCATGTTAGAACCGAAATTGGCAATTCTTGATGAAACCGATTCTGGATTGGATATTGATGCCCTTCGAATTGTTGCAAATGGCGTAAATAAATTGAAAAGCGACAAAAACGCCATCATCGTAATCACGCATTACCAAAGACTTTTAGATTATATTGTTCCTGATTTTGTTCACGTTCTTTATAACGGAAAAATTGTAAAATCTGGTGATGCATCTCTTGCACACGAGCTTGAAGAAAAAGGATACGACTGGATTAAAAATGAAGAGGTCGAAAGTCGAAAGTCTTAAAGTCTAAAGATGGGAAAATTCAGTTCATTTGAAGAAATTAATTCTTGGCAAAAATCAAGAATTTTCAATAAAAGAATCTATCAAATAACTGAAAACTCAAACTTCAAGAAAGATTTTGATTTAGTCAGGCAAATAAGACGCGCATCTATTTCAATTTCTTCCAACATAGCGGAAGGTTTTGAAAGGAATACAGATAAAGAATTTATATATTTTCTATATGTTGCAAAAGCGTCTGCAGGCGAAGTTCGTTCACAAATTTATTTAGCTTTTGATTTAGAATACATAGCAAAACATGAATTTGATGAACTATTAGAATCGGTTACAGAAATATCAAAACTAATAAGTGGTTTTATTAAATATTTGAGCCCAAAGTTATAAAGTCTAAAATTATAAAGAGATTATTCTCTACCTATTTAAAGACTTTTCAAATTATAAAACCCATGAATAACATTTAGTTGAAAATATTAAGTCTTTCGACTTTCGACTTTCGACTTTAAGACATAAATAATATGGAATTAAAAGAAAAATTACTATCGTCTTTTATGGCTTTTGAAGAGCGAATTGATGTAACTTCAGATTTGCACGATGTTCGTACTTCGGCTTTAAAAAACTTTGAAAATAAAGGTTTCCCAACTAAAAAAGAGGAATCTTGGAAATATACATCGCTAAATGCCATTTTAAAAAATGATTTTAGCGTGTTCCCAAAAAACGAAAATATAATTGAATTTGCGGATATAAAAAAATATTTCATTCACGAAATAGACACTTATAAAGTGGTGTTTATTGATGGTGTTTTCAGTTCGTTTTTGTCAGCAACAACACACGAAGGTCTTGATATTTGCCTAATGTCATCGGCATTGCACAAGCCCAAATACAAGATGGTTATTGACAATTATTTCAATAAAATTGCCAATAAAGACGAAAGTTTGACGTCCTTAAATACGGCTTTCGCCAATGAAGGAGCGTATATCAATATTCCGAAAAGCAAAGTCGTTGACAAGCCAATTGAAATTATGTATTTCTCTACAGGAAGCGAAGCAGCACTTTTGGTTCAGCCAAGAAATTTGATTATTGTTGGTGAAAATTCACATGTTCAAATCATCGAAAGACACCAAAGTTTAAATGAAAATCCCGTTTTAACAAATTCTGTTACGGAGATTTTTGCACAAAAAAGAGCGATTGTTGATTATTATAAAATTCAAAATGACAACCTCGAAGCCAATCTAATCGATAACACTTATGTTTCGCAACAGAAGGAAACCAATGTTTCTGTAAACACCTTTTCATTTGGTGGAAACTTGACGAGAAACAACCTGAATTTCTATCATTTTGGCGAACGCATCGTCAGCAACCTCAACGGAATTACAATTATTGGCGAAAAGCAACACGTAGATCATTATACTTTGGTGCAACACTCGACACCCAATTGCGAAAGCCACCAAGATTATAAAGGAATTTATTCGGATAATTCTACGGGAGTTTTCAACGGGAAGATTTTTGTTGAAAAAGAAGCACAAAAAACAAATGCTTTCCAGAAAAGCAACAACATTTTGTTGGGAAACAAATCTACCATAAATGCCAAACCTCAACTCGAGATTTTTGCCGATGATGTAAAATGCTCTCACGGTTGCACCATTGGTCAGCTTGATGAAACCGCAATGTTTTACATGCAACAACGTGGAATTCCTAAAAAAGAAGCCAAAGCTTTATTGATGTATGCGTTTTCAAATGCAGTAATTGAAAGCATCAAAATACCTGAATTAAAACAACGAATCACCAAAATTATTGCTACGAAATTAGGAGTTAAGATTGGATTTGATTTGTAGCTTTTAACCGCAAAGGGCACAAAGATTTCGCAAAGGTCGCAAAGTTAATTTAATCAACTTTGCGACCTTTGCTCTTTTTAATTGGTGTGCTTTGCGGTTAAGTTTACTTCTTCAAACTACCCACAATCCCACTCAACAAACCATTAAAATCAAACTCGGGATCTTCTTTCAAACCCATTCGTACAATCACTAAATCGTGGCCTGGGAAAATCGCGACCATTTGCCCTTGATACCCGCTACAATAAAATAGGTCTTTGGGAACATCGGGGAATTTTCCGCCAGCATTGAGCCAGAAGTGCGCTCCATATTTCCCGTTAGAAGTATTTGTTGGTGTTGCGGTAAATTTTATCCAACTTTCGTCCAAAATTTGTTCGCCGTTCCAATTGCCTTTGTGTAAATACAACAATCCAAATTTTGACCAATCTCGTGTCGTTGCCCAGCCGTAAGAAGAACCTACATAATTTCCTGCCATATCGGTTTCGACCAACATAGAACTCATTCCGATTTTATCAATCAAAGCCGAATACCAAAAATCGAGATATTCTTGATGCGTTTTGAACTGTTTTCTTAAAATTCCCGAAAGCAAATTAGTCGTTCCCGAAGAATAATTCCAATGCGAATTAGGTTTGAATTGCGCTGGTTTATTCAATTGCGCCTGACTCATATCGGTATCCAGAAAAAGCATTTTCGTTACATCGGAAATCTTGTTGTAATCTTCTTCCCATTCTAAACCACTATTCATATTGAGCAAATTTGTGATGGTAATTTTTGAGCGTTCGTCATTTGCCCATTCAGCAATTGGAGCAGGTTTCGAAACATCTATTTTTCCTTGTTTTTGCAAAATTCCAAATAGCGCGCTGGTGATACTTTTTGTCATAGACCAACCTAAAATTTTGGAATCTTTGTTGAAACCAGTATCATATTTTTCGGCGATAATTTTGTCTTTATAAATTACCAAAACCGAACGCGTTCTTTTCTTAATTTGTCCTTTTGCGTCGAAAGCATTGGCGACAGCTGCATTTAATTTGGCGTAATCAACATTGGCAAAAGCCGTATCCTTCGGTTCTTTGTTTCCATAAGGAAAAGGCAAATTATTATCTAATTTTGTTCTTTTAGGAACTTCGTATGGCTTCGAAACATCGAAATCATCGTTGATTAAAGTGGCTCCCAAACCTTCTCGGTAAATAGCTTTTCGAGCTTTTAATCCATAAACGGAGGACAAAGCAAATTTCCCGTTTTCATCAATTTTGTTTGTTGCCAAAGTGATCATATCGATGTCGTTATCGCCTCTTTCGATTATTTCTTGCGAGCGATTATCGATGAAATGTCCTGAAGCTAGACTTTTGGATGAAAATCCAGAAATTAAATCCAATTTGGGATAAGTAGCATATCCAAAATAAACCAAAAACAGTAAAACTACTAAACCAAGAATTTTGAAGATTTTTTTCATAAGAGGAGAATTACAAGAGAATGCAATTTAAAAAATTTTTACCATATAAGTCCTTCTAGTAAATATAAGAAAAATGAAACCGAATTTTAATGACTTTAAATGCCTTATATGTTGAAGAAAAGTTAGATTTTATTAACAAATGTTTGCTGAAAAGTCGGTTCAATTTTATTACTTTTGTATTTAGAAAAATTCTAAATAACAAGATGCTAGACATTCAAAAAATTAGAGCTGATTTCCCAATACTTTCCAGAAATGTAAACGGAAAACCATTGGTTTATTTCGACAACGGAGCCACTTCGCAAAAACCACAAATTGTGATTGATGCTTATGCCAGCTATTACCAAGAAATAAACGCTAATATTCATCGTGGCGTTCATACTTTGAGCCAATTAGCCACTGATGCTTACGAAGAGTCTCGAAATAAAATCCAAAATCATATTAATGCAAAATTTGCTCACGAAGTTATTTTTACAGCAGGAACAACGCACGGAATTAACGCTATTGCCAATGGTTTTGCATCGCTGTTAAAATCGGGTGATGAAGTTCTGGTTTCGGCAATGGAACATCACAGCAATATTGTACCTTGGCAAATGTTATGCGAGAAAACGGGAGCTACTTTGCGAGTGATTCCAATGAATGAAAAGGGCGAATTGATTATGGCAGAATACGATAAAATGCTGTCAAACAAAACCAAAATCGTAACCGTAATTCATATTTCGAATGCTTTGGGAACCATCAATCCCATTAAATATATGATTGAAAAAGCACACGAATTTGGTGCTGCAATTTTGATTGACGGAGCGCAAGCCGTTCCGCATTTAAAACCGGATGTTCAAGAATTAGATTGTGATTTTTATGTTTTTTCGGGACACAAAATTTGTGGGCCCACAGGAACTGGAATTTTATACGGAAAAGAAGCGTGGTTAAACAAACTACCGCCATATCAAGGGGGTGGTGAAATGATAAAAGAAGTCACTTTCGAGAAAACAACCTATGCCGAATTGCCTCATAAATTTGAAGCGGGAACTCCAAACATTGCTGGAGGAATTGTACTTGGAACAGCTGTAGATTATATGAATAATATTGGTTTTGGAAATATCCAAATTCAGGAAAAAGAATTGTTAGACTACGGCACCAAACGTTTATTAGAAATCGAAGGGTTAAAAATTTATGGCACTGCCGAGGAAAAAACGTCGGTGATTTCGTTTAATATTGAAGGAATTCATCCGTATGATATTGGAACTATAATTGATAAATTGGGAATAGCCGTTCGAACGGGGCATCATTGTGCACAGCCTATTATGGATTTTTTCAAAATTCCAGGAACGATTCGGGCTAGTTTTGCCTTTTATAATACCAAAGAAGAAATTGACGTTATGGTAGAAGCGGTTAAAAAAGCCCAAATGATGTTATCTTAAAATCAACAATTATGAAATCGCCATTAACAATAAGTTTGCCTAAGCAAACACCAATGAATAAAAAGGCGATAACATATGTGACCGCTAATAAATAAATTTTACATATATGAAACTAATTACGATGTTTATTTTGTGCATTTCACTATGTAAAAATTGTTCAAGTCAAACCAACAAAGACTTGAAGGATACAGCCTTAGAATATACAGCTAGCACTAGAGGTTTTTATATGAAGATTAGCATCAAAGATCAAATGCTTAGTGTTTCAAAAGATAGAAATAGCAACGAAAATACCACTAAAACTAAAATTGCTGATGCTGATTGGGTAGAATTAATCGAAAGTTTCAAAACCATAGATTTAAATGGGATAGCTACTTTAAAATCACCAACTGAGAAAAGATTTTATGATGGGGCCGCTATTGGAAATTTAAAAATAAACTATAAAGACAAAGAATACGAATCTAGTGCTTTCGACCATGGTTATCCACCGACAGAAATCAAAAAATTTGTAGACAAAATCAATTCATTTGTTAAAGAAGAATAATGAGCATAAAAAAAATACAGGACGAAATAATAGATGAGTTTTCGATGTTTGATGATTGGATGCAACGCTATGAATACATAATTGATTTGGGTAAAAACCTGCCCTTAATTCAAGAGGAATTCAAAACCGACGACAATATCATTAAAGGATGCCAATCAAAAGTATGGCTCAAAGGAGAACAAAATGAGGATAAAATAGTTTTTACCGCCGATAGCGATGCGATTTTAACCAAGGGAATTATAGCTATTTTAATTCGGGTTTTTTCAAACCAAACCGCTACCGATATCCTGAACGCAAATATGGCTTTTATTGATGAAATCGGTTTAAAAGAACATTTATCGCCAACACGCGCAAACGGATTAGTATCGATGATAAAAAACATTAAAATGTATGCTTTGGCTTTTGATGCAAAAAAATAAAATTTAAACCATATAAGGTATTTAAGGTCATGTAAGTTGGAAAAAAAACCACTAAAATTAAAATAACTTAAAATATTATATTCAAAACCGCAACCTTAAATGACCTTAAATACCTTATATGGTTTAAAAAAGCAGCATCGGAGGAAAATAAACTGGTTATAAATTAAGTAAAAACATTCAAAACAAAACCTTAAATACCTTATATGGTTTAAAACAAAAAAATTATGGAACAAGAAATAGACACTAATTTACTAGGAACAGAAATCGTTGCGAAACTAAAAACAATATACGATCCAGAGATTCCCGTTGACATTTACGAATTAGGATTGATTTATGACGTGATGGTCAATACCGATTATGAAGTAAAAATCCTAATGACCTTAACTTCTCCCAACTGTCCAGTTGCAGAGAGTTTACCAAGAGAAGTAGAAGAAAAAGTAAAATCAATAGAGCACGTAAAAGATGCTGAAGTGGAAATCACTTTCGATCCGCCATGGAGCAAGGATTTAATGAGCGAAGAAGCGAAACTTGAACTTGGAATGCTATAAAAATTTGTTCAGGGTTTAAAGTTTAAATGTTTAAGGTTGAGCAACTTTAAACTTTTAAACTCTTAAACTTTTAAACTTTTCAAAATGGAAGAAATTGTAAATAAAGTTGCCAATAGCTCCTTGGAAGTTTTCGATCTTGAAGATTACTATCCGAATGGGATCCGGGTACAAGTTGATATTTCGCATTGGCTGCTTGAAGGTTTTTTATTGAAAGAAAAAGACTTTAGAGAACATCTGAAAAATCACGATTGGTCGCAATATCAAGATCAATATGTAGCTGTAAATTGCAGCACCGATGCGGTTTTTCCTGCTTGGGCTACTATTTTAGTGGCGATACATTTGGCTCCGTTTGCAAAGAAAATCGTTAATGGAACTCTAGAAGATTTAGATTCGGCATTGTATGAAGAATTGCTTCCAAAAATTGATTATTCGTTTTATGAAAACAAGTCGTTAATTATAAAAGGCTGTTCCAAAAAACCAGTTCCTGTGCGTGCTTATATTATAGCGGCACATTATTTACAACCTTTTGCTAGAAGCATCATGTATGGCGAGGCATGTTCTGCTGTACCACTTTTCAAGAAAAAATAAACCCTTTTTTATAGCAAAAATCCCTTTTTAAATATTCAAAAGGGATTTTTTTATTCTTCTTTCTCCACAGCATCCTTATAATCTGGATATAAAAACTTGTTGTATGGAAAGCGGGTAATGTGAATTTGTCTTACCGCTTCGTACACTCGTTCCCGGAATTCCTCAAAGTTTTCTTTTTGTGTTGCCGAAATAAACAAGGCGTTTTGCTCGCCCACACGATTCATCCAAGTGGTTTTCCATTCTTCAAGCGTGAAGTATCTTGGTGTTTTTTCGGTGATTAAATCATCGTGATCAATGGTCAAATGTTTGTAAGCATCGATTTTATTAAAGACCATGATAATGGGTTTATCATTTGCTTTTATGTCTAATAACGTTTGATTTACCGATGCAATATGATCTTCGAATTCCGGATGCGATATATCTACGACATGTAATAATAAATCAGCTTCCCTAACCTCATCAAGTGTACTTTTGAAAGAATCTACCAATTGCGTTGGTAATTTTCGAATAAAACCAACGGTATCCGATAATAAGAAAGGCAAGTTTTTAATGACCACTTTCCGAACCGTTGTATCCAAAGTGGCAAAAAGTTTATTTTCTACAAAAACATCACTTTTTCCAATGGCATTCATCAAGGTCGATTTTCCAACATTGGTATAACCCACCAAAGCCACACGAACCATTGCGCCACGATTGCCTCTTTGCGTTCCCATTTGCTTGTCAATAGCCTTTATTTTTTCTTTTAATAAAGCAATTCTATCGCGAACAATTCGTCTGTCGGTTTCAATTTCCGTTTCTCCAGGTCCGCGCATCCCGATTCCTCCTTTTTGGCGTTCTAGGTGCGTCCACATTCCCGAAAGTCTGGGTAATAAATATTGACATTGTGCTAGTTCTACTTGCGTTCTTGCATACGAAGTTTCGGCTCGTTGAGCAAAAATATCTAATATAAGGTGCGTTCGATCTAGGATTTTGCAATCTATAATTTTAGAAATATTTTTTTGTTGCGAAGGCGTTAATTCATCATCAAATACCAAAGTCGAAATTTCATTTTCTTTTACAAAAAGATTAATTTCTTCGATTTTTCCGGTTCCAACAAAAGTCTTGGGATTAGGGCGTTCCATTTTTTGCGAGAAGCGTTTCACCACTTCACCACCAGCTGTAAAAGTCAAAAACTCCAATTCGTCGAGATACTCTTTGAGTTTTTCTTCGCTTTGATTTTGGGTTACAATACCGACGATTGCGGTTTTTTCGAAATTTATGGTTTCTTTTTCTAACATGGGTTTGAATAAGGCGCAAATTTAATGATTTGAAAGGGACTTATGGAGTTGTTGGCTTATAAATTCGATTGTGTTTCTACAATTAAGCCAAAACCTATTCAACAGCTTTAATTTTTGATACCATCAAGGCAATCGCAAAACCAAAAATACCGATAAAACCAAAAGAATAGCGCAATCCGAAGAGTTCGGCGATATAGCCAATAACGGGTGGCCCCATTAAAAACCCTAGGAAACTAATACTAGAAACCGCCGTTAAGGCTTCGCCAGTTGGGATTGTTGGATGTTTGCCCGCAATGCTATACAGTGTGGGTACAATAGTAGAAACTCCCAATCCTATGACCATGAATGCTATTGTTGACGGAATTATATAAGGAAAAAGTACTGCTGTAAAGAACCCCAACGAAATTAAGACCCCACTAATTTGCATGACTCTTTTTCGTCCAAATCGATTAATTAAACCATCACCAAAAAACCGACCACTCGCCATCATAATCATAAAAGAGGTATAGCCTAAACCTACTAACGAAATGGGTGCTTTTACAATATCTTTAAAATAAACCCCACTCCAATCAAACATAATTCCTTCGCTAGCCATACTACAAAAACCTATTATTCCTAAGAGAATTAAAGAAACATCTCTTTTTCTAAAACCTTTTTCTTTTAATTGAGGCATTGATTTTTTGGCTTTAATCAAATAGTTGAAATTAAAAGCAACAAATAGAACCACCAATGCGGCAACCATCAAAAAATGAGAATAGGTACTTATTTTAACAATAGACATTCCTATACCAAGCATGGCACCACTAAATCCAGCTAAACTCCATACTCCATGAAAAGTAGACATGATGTTTCTTTTGAAAAGGCTTTCGGTATAAACTCCTTGAGTATTTACTGCGATATTAGACAAATTAGCAAAAATTCCTAGAATATATAATCCGAGACCTAATTGCCATGCATTGGTTGCTAATCCTAAATTTGTTAGGCTATATGCGTAGAGTAAGACAGAAAACATGAGAATTCGGTGACTACCAAATCGAGTGACGAGCTTACCTGAAAAATACATCATCGTAAGTTGTCCAACAGGCAAAGCAAATAGAATAGTGCCTAGTTGCCCATTACTGAGGTGTAAGGCTGTTTTAATAGCAGGTATTCTACTGGCCCAAGTAGCAAAACATAAACCGGTACTAAAATAAAATAGCGAAACTGCCCAACGAATTCGGTTTAAATACGTGGCTTTTAAATCGCGATAGCTTTTTTTGGGTTTTCCGAGTGTTTTATTTCTGACTAAAAAGTTAACATCGATCAAAATAATTTTTTTAGAATGGTGTTGGCATCAAAATTACAAAAACCAATCTTTCAAAAGGGGAAACATTTATTTTTACATCGTTATTGTTTATAAATTGACACCACTTTTTGAGTCTCATTACTTAGAATAGCTGCTTCAATAATGGTCATAACATTAATTCCGTCTTGAGCAGTAACAGGTTCGGACAGGTTATTGGTTATTGAATGATAGAATTTTTCGAACAAATCGTAGTAATTCCCTTGAAGTGTTGGCACTATTTCTTTGATGATTTTTCCGTCGATTTCAGTGTGTAAAATTCCCTCGTTGCCTTCTTTCTCTCTTCCCCAATTGGTTAAATTTGGTTTTTTGTCTAATTTCAATTCATCTTCTTGAATGTCGCCACGATGTTTTAAAAACGACCCTTTTTTGCCATGAATAACATAAGCAGGATTGGCTTCTCTTACAAAAAAACTGGCTTTCAATCTTAGTCTAAATTCAGAATAATAGAATAGGATATCGAAATAATCATCAACCAAAGTTGATTCTCGAATCATTCTAATATCGCCAAAAACAGCATCAGGCAATCCAAACAGAAACAAGGCTTGGTCAATAATATGAGGCCCCAGATCTTTTAGAATTCCAGCCCCAGGATTGGCAGTTTCTTTATGTATTTTAGGACTCAAAATAGGATTGTATCTATCAAAATGGAATTCGACTTCTACGAGTTCGCCCAATACATTGTCATTTATTATTTTCTGAACGGTCTTAAAATCGCTGTCCCATCTTCGGTTCTGAAAAACACATAATTTAAGGTTTCGTTCTTTTGACAAAGTGGCTAATTCTTGTGCTTCGGCAAGGGTAGTGGTAAACGCTTTTTCTACTAGAGCATGTTTACCTGCAAGTAATACTTTTTTAGCGTACTCAAAATGGGTGGCAACAGGAGTGTTTACAACAACTAAGTCAATCGAGGAATCTTGCAAAATCGATTCTAAACTAGCAAAGCTTTTAACTTCGGGATAATCATTTTGTATTTTTTTCTCACTTCTTTCCCATGCCCCAACGAGTTCATAACCCGAATGAAGTGTTAAAAAAGGCGCCTGAAAAACTTTTCCAGACATTCCATAAGACAACAGTGCTGTTTTTATTTTTTGCATAGTACTTTATTATTGGAGTAAAAATAAGCGAGATGTTTCAAACTATAAAATTTAAACTTGAAATTATTAACAAATATTTATAAGGTTATACAAAACTAAATCTTTGGAACTAAAATAGAAAACCCTATTTTTGTGCGCAATACCGAATTTAAAAACAAGAAATGGAAATAGTTATCAAGCTTTCTCAATTTTTATTGAGCTTATCATTACTAATAATACTTCACGAATTAGGACATTTTATTCCTGCCAAAATATTTAAAACCAGAGTAGAGAAATTCTATTTGTTTTTTGACGTAAAATATTCTTTGTTCAAAAAGAAAATTGGCGGAACCGAATATGGAATCGGTTGGTTGCCTCTTGGTGGTTACGTGAAAATTTCGGGAATGATTGACGAAAGCATGGACAAAGAACAAATGGCTTTGCCGCCGCAACCTTGGGAATTTCGTTCGAAACCAGCTTGGCAACGTTTGATTATTATGCTTGGTGGTGTAACTGTAAATTTCATTCTTGCCTTTATTATTTATATAGGAATGGCTTATGCTTATGGTGATATGTACCTCAACAATTCAGAATTGAAAGATGGGATTGCGGTTACAAGTTCCGTTGGAGAAGAGTTAGGATTCAAAACAGGAGATAAAATAATAGCCGTTGATGGCGAAAAAATAGCTCATTTTGACGAGATTCCAATGAAATTGTTGTTTTCAAAATCAGCATTGGTTATTCGTGACGGCGCAGAAGAAA
>NZ_JBJXDQ010000199.1:0-4958 GCF_046155325.1 Flavobacterium sp. | reverse complement strand
GGAGCATCTGTGATTCTTCTTCCATCAATTATGTGAGGTGTCAAACCAATATTTTGAGCCATTTTGGTAGCCGATTTTCCACCACCATGAACCAGAATTTTATTTCCCTCAATGTTTGAAAAATCAGTCAAAAACTCAGACAAATCATTTGAATTATCGATAATATTTCCTCCAATTTTTATAATTGAAAGAGGTTTTAGGTTATGTCCCTCGACTGCGCTCAGGATGACATTGGGTTTTGGACTCATTACTACTATTTTAAAAGTCTTTTCTCTATTTGCTATTTTTTAAAATCTTCTGCAATACCAATTGAGCGGCATATGTCCTATTATTGGCTTGTTCAATAACAATCGAATTTTCGCTGTCAATCACTTCGTCGGTTACAATCATATTTCTTCTTACTGGCAAACAGTGCATAAATTTCGCATTGTTTGTCAGTTTCATTTTATCGGCAGAAACGGTCCAATTTGGATCTGAATTTGTAATCTGACCGTATTGATTATAATTACTCCAGTTTTTGGCATAGATAAAATCTGCATTTTCAAAAGCCTTGTTTTGATCGTATTCAATCTTGGAATCTTTTGTAATCTCTGGATTAAGTTCATAACCTTCTGGATGGGTAATCACAAAATCCATATTGTCTTGTTTTTGCATCATTTCTACAAAAGAATTGGCAACAGCCTGAGGCAATGCTCTAGGATGTGGCGCCCAAGTCAAAACTACTTTTGGTCTGTGTTTTGTTTTGTGTTCTTTCATCGTGATTGCATCTGCAAGTGATTGTAGCGGATGACCTGTGCAACCTTCCATATTCACAATAGGCACTGTGGCATATTTAAGAAATCCGGATAATACAGTTTCGGCATTGTCTTTTTCTTTGTCGGCTAGACTTGCAAATGCTCTAATGGCAATAATATCGCAATATTGCGAAATAACAGCAGCAGCTTCTTTGATATGTTCTGAAGCGCCTTTATTCATTATCGCACCGTCTTCAAACTCGAGTGTCCAACCTTCATTAGTAAAGTTCATGACCATGACGTTCATTCCCAAGTTTAATGCTGCTTTTTGTGTACTCAAACGAGTTCTTAAACTAGGATTAAAAAACAGCATTCCTAGTGTTTTGTGTTCTCCTAATTTTTTATAGTTGAGTGGCTTTTTTTTTATTTTTAAAGCTTCATCCACCCATTTTTCGAGTGAATCTATGTTTTGAATGGATAAGTAATTCATTGTTTAAAATTTATTTTAAAACGGATTGTAAGCTATATAATTTTAGTAAATGGCTTTTTAGATTCGATGGCGTCAATAATAAAATTATCATTCAAGCCATTAACTATCCAAGTTTCTATATTTGCTTTTTGAGCAATATTTGCAGCTTCAATTTTAGACTCCATTCCTCCAGTGCCATGAGAAGATTTTGAATCACCAATTTCATTTTCTAATTCTTTCAAATCGGTTACTAATTTAATAGTTTCAGGAAATTCTTCTTTTAAAGTTGCTTTGCTATAAATACCGTTAGTATTGGTTGCAATAATTAAAATATCTACGTTTAATAAAACGGCAGTAAGAGCAGCTAATTTATCATTATCACCAAACTGAATTTCATCCGTTGCCACGGTGTCATTTTCATTAATAATTGGAATATAACCATTTCTGACTAAGACATTTATTGTGTTAACGATATTCGCTTTTGTTTGTTCTTTTTCGAAATCAGAGTAAGACAGCAGACATTGGGATGTATTTAACCCTAAATCACTAAAGTTTTCATGATAAATCCGCATTAAATGAGGTTGACCAATAGAAGCTAATGCTTGTTTTACAAAAACTTCTTGATCTTGATTGTCCAATTTAACAAATTGTTTGGCCGCAGCTATAGCGCCAGAACTCACTATGATAAATTCGTATTCGTCTTTTAATGCTGCTATTTGCATACCAACATCCTCAATCTTTCCTCTCGAAATATGATTGGTTTCTTTAGTTAGCGTGTTGCTGCCTATCTTTAATAATATTCTTTTTTTTGCCATAATATTTAATTTAAAAATTGAATGATTTAAAAATTTAAAAATTTATTTGTCCTAATTTTTTAATACTTCAATCTTTTAATTTTTCAATTTCTACCTGCATTCTGCAATCTGCAATCTGCAATCTGCAATCTGCTACCTGTAACCTGCAATCTGCTACCTGACCTGTCCGTCCCCGTAAATATACCATTTATTGGTCACTAAATGCTGCAAACCAATTGGGCCGCGTTGGTGCAATTTATCGGTGCTTATCGCCAACTCTCCTCCTAAACCAAATTGACCTCCATCTGTAAATCGAGTGGAAGCATTTTGATACACTGCCGCACAATCAACTTTATCCATAAACTGTTGAGCAACAGTGTTTTTGTCCGTTATAATTGAAGCGGAATGTCCACCAGAATATTTGTTTATTTTTGCAATAGCTGCTTCATTAGAATCAACGATTCCAATTACAATTTTATAATTCAAAAATTCTTCATGCCAAATTTCATTATTATCAATTAAGGGAATATTTGTTGCTTTTGAAAAGCGTTCGTCTCCCAAAATTTCAACCTTATATTTCTGTAATTCACTAACTAATTTATTTGCGAATTCTTGCCAATTTTCTAAATTAGAATCAATTAAAACTTTATCCAAAGCATTACAAACACCTATGTTTGTCGTTTTTCCGTTGATGATAATGTCTAATGCTTTTTGTAAATCAGCTTCTTGGCTTACATAAACAAAATTATTACCTCGACCACTAACAATCACTGGGCAGGTAGCGTGTTTTTTGGTAAAAGCAATCAATTGTTCTCCACCGCGAGGAACGATTAAATCTACTTTTTGTGTTGGTTTCTCTAAAAATGACTGAGTTTCTGCTCGATTATAATTTAAATATTCTACCCATTCCGTAGAAATAGTATTTTCTTTCAGCGCTTGATGCCACAATTCGACAATTTTTAAATTCGACAACAAAGATTCTTTCCCGCCTTTCAGCAAAATCTTATTTCCAGATTTGAAAGCGATTCCACCAGCTTCAACTGTTACGTCTGGCCTGGATTCGTAAATAATCATAATGGTTCCAAAAGCGGCTGTTTTGTTGATAATTTTCAGACCATTGTCGTGTACAAAATGGAATCGTTCCACTCCAACAGGATCTTCTTGGCTAGCCAATTGTTGCATAGACAAAATCATTCCGTCAATTTTGGAATCATCAACGAGCAACCGTTTTTCCATAGCCAAATCTTCACCAGAATAATTGTTTAAATCATGTTGATTAATTGTCTTAAGATTAGCTCTTTCTTGTTCAAGAAGTACTGCCATTCTACTTAAAACAGCATTTCGTTTTTCTATGGATAATATTGTATTCATTGTTATGATTTAATTATTGGTAACAAAAGATAAATTTAAAATTTCACCATATAAGGCATTTAAGTTCATTTAAGCTAATTGGAAAAAGAACTTATATTTCCTTAGATGCCTTATATGGTAGAGAAAATCTTAATTCTTAATATTTTAATTCTTATTTCAATTCAGCCAAAGCTTCTTTCAAAGCGATAATAAATTGATCAATATTTTCCTTTTTTACTGTTAACGGTGGAAGGATTCTCAATAAATTTTTGTTGCTAGAACTTCCCGTAAAAATGTGTTTTTCCATTATCATTTTCTTTCTCAAAGGACCAACTTCAAAATCAAATTCAACGCCCAACATCAATCCACGTCCTTTTACCTTTATAATTTCTGGAATTTGTTTTATTTGCTCAAAGAAATATTTTTCGATGACTGCAACATTATCCATTAATTTTTCATTTTCAATAGCTTCTAAAACAGCAATTCCTGCCGCACAAGCCAAATGACTTCCACCAAAAGTAGTACCCAGCAAGCCGTGACTCGCTTTGAATTTAGGGGAAGTTAAAATTCCTCCAATGGGGAATCCATTGCCCATTCCTTTTGCCATACAAATAATATCGGGTTTGATGCCATGGTGTTGGTGCGCAAAAAATTTACCGCTTCTACCATAACCCGATTGTACTTCGTCTAGAATTAACACAACATCGTATTGATCACAAATTTTTTCCAAGTCTTGAAAAAAGGCCGTAGTTCCCATATCTAATCCTCCAACACCTTGAATCGGCTCGATAATTACACAGGCTACGTCGCCTTTTTTTAGTTCAGCCTCTACCAGATCAATGTCGTTCAAAGGCAAAAATGTGACCGCTTGTTGCGCATTCATCGGTGCTACAATCTTTGGATTATCCGTCGTAGCAACCGCAGCCGATGTACGACCGTGGAAGGCGTTTTTAAAGGATATTACTCTTGATTTATTGGTGTGAAACGAAGCCATTTTCAAAGCATTTTCGTTCGCCTCGGCACCTGAACTGCACAAGAAAAGGCTGTATTCTTCGCAGTTTGATAATTTGCCTAATTTGTCTGCCAGTTGCACTTGTAATGGATTTTGAATCGCATTCGAGTAAAAACTCAATTGATCCAATTGTGCTTTGAGTTTAGCATTATATTCTGGGTGACTATGTCCAATAGAAATAACACCGTGACCGCTGTATAAATCAAGGTATTCTATTCCTTTATCGTCATAAATTTTGCAATCCAGCGCTTTCACTGGAGTTACATTGTATAAGGGGTAAACGTCGAATAAGTTCATTTTTTATTATTTAAAGATTTCAGATTTTGTCTGAAAATAAAATTTTAATTGTTTTAATAATTTTTCAATCATTAAATTTTTCAATTTTTTAATTATTTTTAAAACCCGCTTGGTTTCAAATGCAATCCTGTGCTTTCGTCCAATCCAAACATCAAGTTCATATTCTGAATGGCTTGACCTGAAGCACCTTTTGTTAAATTATCAATAACAGAAGTGATTAAAAGCCGGTTTCCTTTTTTCATTAAACTGATAATACACTTGTTAGTTTGTACCACTTGTTTCATATTAATAGCTGTGGTTGT
>NZ_JBJXDQ010000198.1:0-7690 GCF_046155325.1 Flavobacterium sp. | reverse complement strand
TAAAATTACCTTGAACACCTTCTGCAAATTTACTATTTAAACTAATTATATTTTCGCTTAAAGCCCCCAAAGGTCCACTTAATCCAGCTAATATAGATAATGGATTGGTGTCGCCCTTGGCGTCCTTCGCGCCCTCATCGGCTCGTAAAGGAATTTGTTTTAGGGCGCGGGCTGCGGAAGACTCATTAACCATTCCAGAATTTCTAGCACTTTTTATATTATCTAAAAGATCAAAATCTCCAGTATTTTCACCAATCTCTTGTAAATTATTTAATTGATTTTCTAATTGAGCTTTTTCGGCAGCGGCTACTTCATATCTAGCCTTTTGGGTTCCTTTTTTGTCTAGTAAACCTAATTGGCTTAATTGCAAGCTACCAGAAGCTAAAGTCCCAAAATTTGAAGCCCGGCGCTCGGTTTCTGCTTTTTCGTCAATTTGTTTACCTTGGAAAAAATCATCAAAACTATTTCCACGACTTTTGTAAATTCTATCTTTGAAAGGATTAGTTGAATCATTTTTGAATTGTTTTCTTAACTCTGAAGAACTTTGTATTTTACTAAAATCTAAATCTTTGGAAGATTCAAAAGTTCCTCCGCCGAGAAAATTTTGTGATCTTTGTAAAGAAATAATTAATTCGTTGATTTTGGTGGTTTGATCTAGGGCGGCTTTACTATTGGCGGCGGTTGTATCCGCTCCGCTAACACCTTGGTTTAAATTTTGAGTAAATTTTAAAATTGCTTCTCTTAATTTGCCATTTGGATCGGTTTCTTTATTGAGTTTACCAAGTAAAATATCTAATTGTTTTGATCCTTCTAGTCCGGCGGATACAGGATCGGATTTTCCATTAGCAATAACTTTAGTTAAAATTTCTCTAAATTCTTTTTTAAGGGGTTCGCCTTTTGCTGAGTATCCTCCTCCGCCCTCCTGTCCACCTTCATTACCCTTCATAGCTTCTGGAACGGCATTTTCTAAATCTCTTAAACTTTTGACCCAGCCTGTCGCCGCTTCATTAATAGTTGAAATCCTTTGATTTTCTATTTGTTTCTCACTAATTGAACTTTCTTGTTTAAGCCTAGCCTCTGGGGACAAAAACTCACCAATTCCAGCCAATGATTGCGACGCCCCGGAAATCGCCCGATCTCTAATTCCGGCGGTATTAATATTTTGCATTTTGAACTTAGAATCCAAATTGCTACTTAAAGTATCTAAAGTTCTACCAACCCTTAATAATAAATTGTTATATTTAATTAACCCTTCGTTATTTTTGCTCAGCGCGGCATAACTTAATTGTCTTTCTACGACCTCTTTGGCTATATCTTTTTGACCTTCTGCTGTCAATTGATTAAGTTGATTTCTAGCTTCTCGGCTAATTTTTAAGCTACCCGTTATTTTTTCAATATCACCTATATCAAAATCACCTTTTTTATTTAATTCTTGTAATCCGCTTAATTGTTTTTGGTCTACTTTTCCCTCTTTATCAAATTTTAAAGAAGTTGCTCCAGAAACTAAAGAAGCTATATCTTTAATCTCTTGAGGTTTTAAAACTACATTTTTGGTTCTACCGGTTGCATCTGATAATATCCCACGGGTTGGAGCGATGACTTCCTCTAATTTAGATTCTAATCCGGCTCTAGAAACTTGTTTAATACCAGCTTGATCAGCTTCAGTTAGAGCACTGGCCCGTTCTTCGTCGTTTGTCGCAGCAACAACTTTCTTTCTTAAAGAAGAATCTTGTATTCCTGATAGTGAATTAGTAACTTGCCGGGATAATTGGCGGACTTGACTTAAACTTGCACCTTTTTCTATAGCTTCTTTTAATGTGTCTTGTGCTTGAAATGTCCCCAAAACTGCATTTCTAGAATCTTCAAATCTACCACGGACATTGGTTAATTGTTCACTTAATTGTTCCTGGGATTTTCTTTTTGATTTACGTGTACCAGAGATAGCAGATATTCCACCGACGACTATACCGGCAGCAATGGCCGGCGCAGTAAACCCACCAATAGATGCAACACTCAAACCAGTGCTAACACCTTCTGCAATACCAGAGGCTCTTCTAGCCTTTGGATCGTTCGGATTCATTTGTGATGTTAACGCTCCGGTTAGTACGGGAAGACCAAATGAAACAGCTAATGCTCTGCTTTGTAATTTAGCTTGTCTTTTTTCCGAAGCACCTAAATTAAGGTTGGTTAAATCTTTGTCCGTCGCCAATTGTCCTTCCGCACCCAATCCCTTATATTCAGAAGTTGATTTAATATCTCTAATAATTTTAGCATTTTTAAACCAGCCAAATATACCTGTATTTTGACTTATTTTATCAGTAACTCCTCCAACTAATTCTTGTTTTGTATAACTATCTTGGCCAGATTTAAGATTTTTTTGATAAGCCTTTATCATGGCTCCTTGTTGTGTTTGGACAAAATTATCAGCTATCTTTTCCGCTCCTTTTTCAAATGATTTTCCAACAAATCTAG
Source organism: Flavobacterium sp. (assembly GCF_046155325.1). Lineage (GTDB taxonomy): Bacteria > Bacteroidota > Bacteroidia > Flavobacteriales > Flavobacteriaceae > Flavobacterium. The sequence continues at coordinate 5,218 of NZ_JBJXDQ010000198.1, read as the reverse complement.
GATCAATTTTAAATGCTTCGGTAATACCAGCCCGAATTTTGTCTTTTAAATCTCTAGTTGGTAGTAATAAATCTTCGTCAGATAATTTAATATTTTTAGTAAAATCATCTATTTTAGTTTGACCGCCTCGTGAAGTATTTCCTGTTAATCCTATATATTTTACATCCTGTTCTGTAAATTGAGGAGTTGGAGGAAAATAGGTCTGGGGGGCGAAATTGGGAATTAAACCGTTGGCCGAATTTAAAGAACCATAAGTTTTGGGATTTCTTCCTTCTTTTCTAGCTCGGCTAATTCCTTGAGTTATTCCACCCGGTTCATCACGTTTGTTTGTCACGGCTAATCCGCCCGGATTTAAATCAGAAATCAAAGATGGGTGATTTTCCACGCGGATTTGACTTAACGGAAGTCCCGCCGCTTGCTCCCGACTTATTGCATTTTTTAATGGATTATTGAAGTTTGGAATATAGCCGCCCGCGAATGATTGTAAACTGTTTTGCCCTTTAACAATTCTTTTTAATTTTCTAGCCTCCTCTTTAGTTAATTTTGAAATATCAATTTCATGTAAGTCGCCTGCATTTTCACCAAATCTTGTAACAATTGATCCTTTAGATTTTTTTAAATTATCAAACAAAGTTTCGTAAAATTCTTGACCCGAACCTCCTTTTACTGCGTCAAAAACCGCTGATTCTGATAAATTCCCAAGTCCACGTAAAGTTTTGGGTTCCTTATATTTTCCAATAAAATTTGACCTGTTAGCATCTTCGATTCCAAAATTTCCATAAAATTCTTGATCAATATTTGCTTCTTGAGAATGTAGGTACCCCAATCTTGTATTTTTAGATACCCGACTGTCTAAACTTTTCTCACTTGATAATTTTGAATTTATTGCTCCGATGGAATATGATGCGGCCAAACGCTTATCAAGTGTTGCAAATTTAGGTCTAGCCTTAGCGTTTTTCTGTCCACTGAAAATCAAGGGATTTTCATTTTCAGAAAATTCAGTAGATATTTCTCCGCCTAATCCAATTATTTTACCATGTTTTTCTGTTAATTCTCTTAAAAAGTTTGTGATTCGAGGACGTTTTCTCTCATAACTTTCCCTATTCGCTAAATATTCATAAGAAGATTCAACGGGAAAAGAATTTTCTTTTTTAATTTTAGCTATACGGCCAGCTAAATAAGGTTTAACAAAATTTGGAATGTAACCTCCCGAAGCATTCGTTAAATCTTCTATATTTTTTGGATTAAAAACTACAACTTCTGGCTGTTTGTCAGTATTTGAAAAACTTCCCCCAACCGCACCATAACGAATTACTGAATCGTGTCCATCTTTTTTAATTTGAGCGATAAGGTCCGGATTTAATCCGAGAATCTCTCCTTTTTTAAAAATCTTAGGATTACTAATATTAACTTTTACTTTTCGCAATTGTTTAGCTGGGTCAAAAAACGTATTTCTATTCTGCTGGTATCGTTCGACCATGTCTTCCGCATCTTTTCTAGATTTTCCACCGCCAATTAAATCGTTGGCTATATCATTTGAAGAAAATCCATACCCTCTTAAACCTGCTAAAGCGCTATGCGGCGCATCATTTATTATTTTATCATATTTTCCAGATTTAAAATCATGATATTTTCCCTCTTCTACATAAAGTCCACGATGATCGGATGGAATTTCAAAAGTTAAAGCATCTTTATGATCAATATTATAACCCAAAAGACCAGCGGCTGTTTGTCTTTTATATTTTACTGGTAAAATATCAAGAAAATCTTTTGTTTTTTTGGCATTTGCGGTCAATAAGGTCTGGTCAATGTTACTACGACCAAGAAATCCGCCGGGCGAACCGGCATCATCTAAATATCTTTGCGCCGTTGCTTGGTGCGGGGTAAAAAATGAATCCGGGGCTACTGGGCGATTTTTTGATAAATCTCCGCGATATAAAATTTGATCCTTGAATGGATTGTTGAAATTAGGAATGAGGCCATCAGCCGCGCGCGCGTACGGATTATCAAAAGTTAAATCACTTGCAAAATTACCCTTACTTAATTCAATCCCCATCCTACTTAAAACCCTATTAAATAATTTCCCCCGAACTTCTTCAAGCGGCGAAAATTCTATTTTTTTATGTTTAACATTTTTTAACAAAATCGGTAATTTTTCTTTTAACGCATTTATTACTTTAAAAGGATTATCATTAGTTAAATTAAATTTTTCAGAATTAGCTTGATTAAAAGATAGAATACCAGTAGAGGAAATTCCAGCTTCGTAAGGTTTATCTCCTACGTTGAATTTTATACCTCTTGTAAATCTTTTAAATGGTGTCCGAGATTCAGTTTGATCTGTAATAGTTCTAGAAAATAAATTACCCTTTTGTCTTTCTTTAACCGTTATATCATCCCCGTCTAAATCTCTATAGGATTTAGTCTGAGTTGCATAATTAGGTATAAATCCACCCGCTGCTTTTACAAAATCCAAATCCTTTAATCCCCTAGAAATTACATAATTTTTTGTTATCTCTTGGCCGGGGAATTTCTCTAGAAATCTACCGCTTCCTTCGGCTTTTTCTCTATCATTATAAGTAACTCCAGTTTTTCCTTTAATTAATTTATTATATTCTTTTTTATTACTAATTCCGTAAAAATCATTTGCTCCGAGTCCTGCCTTAGACTGCTTTGATAGATCGAGAAAATTAGAATCATCTATATTAGTCTTAAAAATAAATCCTTTGTCTCCCGCGTATTTTTTAGCAACAGATAAATCTTCCGTTACAAATAACCCCCTAGAATTTGTATCGTATAAGTCAGATTTATCGGTAAAACTTGTTCCTGTTGAGTCTCTTGTTTTCAAAGTCTTTGCCAGACCTTTTAATCCAGTTAGTTTTAATTTCTCAGCAAAACTAGGATCAGAAGTTCCGTGATAAACAGTCCGCATGGCAAAATTAGGTATAAATCCACGCGATTGCGAACCAGTATGAACGCTACTTCCGCTCGGAGTAAAATCACTATCCGAACCCAACTTATCATTATTGTAATATAAATCAAAAACTGAGCTTCTACCCTTTTTATCTATAGAATAATTTCCCCCATGAAAATCCCCAAACATTCCCTTACTTTTTTTCTTAACTAGTTTATCATTTAAATAATCTTCTACATCATTTTCATAACCATTTAGACTACTAACTTTACCGGGAGCCAGTCTTTGTAAATAAGCTTGATCTCCAAATTTTTCTTTAATCTGCTTTCTGTGTTCTTCTGATATAAATCCTGCATCCAAACTAACTGGATTTAAAATATCAAAATTTTTATGTTTTCTTTGTCGACGGCTCAATCTTCTAGCTAAAATTAAAGCATCTTTAGTTTCTTCAAAGGCGTTATTTATACTTCCTAGCGGGGACTTTACTAAATATTTATTTAATTTGTCGTCACCACCAATAATATGAGCTTCTGCGTAAGACCCTCTTCCCAATCTAGTAAAGCTTAGTTTAGCAAAATTAGGAACATATCCCCCGGCCAATCCTAATTTTTTAAACAAATTAGACGCTCTATCTCCGCCGAAAGCTTCTTTTTGTTTGCCCCGGCCAATAGTTAATCCAAACCCTAATTCATTTAAATTTTTAGCAACTTTTAAATAAGCATACGAATCACTTTTTTGTAATTCTAGTAATTCTTTATTTAAATCTTTGAATTTTTTAGTTTGATCTGAACCACTTAAATTTAAAATATCTTTGCCTTGTCCGGTAAAATAATTAACATTTTCTTTTGAAGCTCTTCTTATTCCAATTCCCGTCATTAAAGAACTTAAAAAGTTTCGGCTGGCTGACCCAGAAGCTCCAGATTTAGTTACAGGATTAAATTCAATAACTCCTGCAGGAAAAGTATCTGCGCCAAAAGTTGCTCCGGCGCGTAATTTTGGATCAATAGATTCTATTGCTTTACGCGCTTGTACAACGGCTTTAAAAGCGTCAATTGGATGGCGTAAAAATCCAAAATTACTTTTGTTTATATGTAAATTACCCTCAATAACATCAGCCTTCTTATCCTTATCTCTTTCTGCTTTTGGTTTAATTCTTTGTTTCATTAATGGAATACCACCGAACACTCCACTTCTTCCACCTACAATGTCTACCCGATATTCTTTTAAAAATTGGTTCAGATAGTTCATCTCACTTGAACCCTTTTTCGGTTTAATAGCTTTTTGTATAAATAAATTCTCTGGACTGGGCACTTCTAGTTTCTTATCGTATATGGTATCGCTGTTAAATACTTGTTGACCTTGTAAACCTTGAGTTCCTTTAAAGAACACAGAAGCATCACCGCCAAATTCCTTTCTCGATAATTCATTTAATTGGTTACCATAAGTATCTCTATCATTTGACGGTGTAATATTATATTTTTTAAATAAATCACTAGCTAAACGACTTTCCGGTAGACTCTTAGATATTTGAGTCTCAGAAAATTTATCTAAATTCAAAAACTTTGGCGTCGTAACTAAAGCTGAGGTAGATTTTTTCTTTAACAAAGCAGCATTTAATAGGCCAGTTTTTGGGTTTTGATACCTGTAAAAATTTCCAGTTGTATCAATTATTCTGCCCGATAAATTTTTGGATTTTAAATCTTTGTCACTCTCGGCTGTAACTAAATTAAATCCAAATAATTTAGCTATTGATTTTTCTAGAAAATTAGGATTATTAATATTAGTTAATAAATTGTCGGCATAGTTAGGTATAAATCCGCCCGCCGCGCGGCTATTTTTATAAATCTCATTACCAATCAATTTTTCGTATAAATTAGCACCTATTTCTTTTTGACGATTAGAAATAATATAACTACTATTTATTTCTTTTAATAATTTACTTGATTGTGATTTATTTAGTTTTGGAGTTTTATTAAAAGTTTCAACAGTCCCGGCAATTTGTCCTTTGCGATTTGTAAAACTTTTATCAAGATTGAATCCGTGGGCAATTTCGTGACCTATAATTTTAGACAAACCTCTAACTCCATATCTTTTTAATGTTTCGCGGCTTAAACCAATAGTATTGGTATAATAATCAAATTGAGCGGCAGCTTTGTCGGATTTCTTTAAACCTTCAGAATCAAAAGAATCAAAAATTCCCAAACTTATACGTTCAAGGCCCGGACCACTAAAAGCAAATTCCTTACGAAAACTTTTACTATTTAATCCTTTTTCTAGTGATTTTATTTTCTTTAATTCTGATTTAGA
>NZ_JBJXDQ010000197.1:0-4067 GCF_046155325.1 Flavobacterium sp. | reverse complement strand
AATATAAGAATTATTTTATATTTAAATTTAAGAATTATTTTACAATAATTAAAATGCATTAATAAAATACACATCAAAATGAAAAAAATATTAGGATTGGATTTGGGGACGAATAGCATTGGGTGGGCATTAACAAATAATGACTTCGACAATAAAATAGGAAATATAGAAGGATTAGGAAGTCGGATAATCCCTATGAGTCAGGATGTTCTTGGTAAATTTGACAGTGGAGTTTCTATTTCACAAACAGCTGAAAGAACAAAATATCGAGGAACAAGAAGATTAGTACAACGTTTTTTATTACGGAGAGAAAGACTTCATAGAGTATTAAATATTCTTGATTTACTACCTCAACATTATTCTGAAGCAATCGATTTTGACGAAAAATTTGGGCAATTTAAACCAGAAAGAGAAGAAAAATTATCTTTTTATAAAAATGACAGCGGTAAAAATCAATTTTTATTTTTAGATAGTCATCAAGAAATGCTTTCAGAATTCAAATTGATATATCCAGATTTAAAACAAATCCCTTATGATTGGACAATCTATTATTTAAGAAAAAAAGCATTAACAGAAAAAATAAGTAAAGAAGAATTGGCTTGGATACTATTGAATTTCAATCAAAAAAGGGGTTATTATCAATTACGTGGAGAAGAGCAAGAAATAAACAAAAATAAATTAGAAGAATTTCATACTCTATCCGTTGTTGAAGTAATTGAAAGAGAAAAAGGGAAATCAGGAATTTGGTATAACGTAATTCTTGAAAACGGTTGGATTTACAAGCGAGAAAGCAAAATTGCATTGTTTGACTGGGTTGGCAAACAAAAGAACTTTATTGTTACGACTGAATTAAATGATGACGGAACTATTAAACTCAATAAAGACGATGAGGAAAAGAGGAGTTTTAGATCTCCGAAAGAAGACGATTGGGGATTAGTAAAAATTAGAACAGAACAAACCATAAATCAAAGTGAGAAATCGGTTGGCACTTATATTTATGAAAATTTACTAAAAAACCCAAATCAAAAAATAAAAGGTGAATTAGTTCGAACAATTGAAAGAAAGTTTTATAAAGAGGAACTATCTAAAATTCTTAAAACCCAAATTGCATTTCATAATGAAATTTTAAGCGACAGAAATCTTTACAAAAAATGTATTGATGAACTGTATAAACACAATGATTCTCATAAAAACAACATTAAAGACAGAAGTTTTGAATACTTGTTTTTGGATGATATCATCTTTTATCAGCGTCCACTTAAAAGTAAAACTTCGTTAATTAGTGATTGTAGTTTGGAATTCAGTCCTATTAAAGACAAAAAAGGTGTTTTAGTAAAAGATGCTAACGGAAAGCAAATTGTAAAACCTTTGAAATGTATTGCAAGATCGAATCCTATTTTTCAGGAATTCCGCTTATTACAATTTGTAAAGAATCTTAAAATTTACAAAAAAGAAATTGCAAATGATATTGATGTAACAATTGATTATTTAACAACCGAAGAAGATTTAATAGAATTGTTCCATTGGCTAAATGACAAATCCGAAGTAAGTCAAAAACAATTTTTAGCTTACCCGAAATTCAAATTAAAAGAAGATAAATTCAGATGGAATTTTGTGGAAGACAAAATCTATCCTTGTAATGAAACAAGAAATCAGTTTTTGAATGCAATTGCAAAAATTGATGTGGATAAAACATTTTTTGATTTTAAAAATACCCAAGATTTGTGGCATATTTTATATTCCGTTACCGATAAAATTGAAATTACAAAAGCTATCACAACTTTTTCAAAACGACATAATTTATCGGATGAATTTATAGCAAATTTTTCAAAATTAAAACCTTATAAAAAAGATTATGGTTCTTATTCAGAAAAAGCAATAAAAAAATTATTGACTTTAATGCGTTTTGGAAGTAATTGGAATGAAAATAACATTGATACAAAAACACAGGCTAGAATTGACAAAATACAAACAGGAGAATTTGATGAAAATATGAGAAATCGAGTTCGAGAAAAAGCAATTCATTTAAGCAAAACTTCAGATTTTCAAGGTTTGCCTTTGTGGTTAGTATCTTATATTATTTACGACCGACACAGCGAAGCGAGTGATATTTCAAAATGGAAAACCCCTGCGGATATTGAACACTTTTTAAAACACGATTTCAAACAACATTCTCTTAGAAATCCAATTGTAGAGCAAGTTATTACAGAAACATTGCGAGTTGTAAAAGATATTTGGCAACATTACGGAGAAGGTACAGCAAATTTCTTTGATGAAATTCACATTGAATTGGGACGTGAAATGAAAAATCCAGCCGAAAAGAGAAAACAAATGACAAATCAGATTTCTCAAAACGAAAATACAAACTTGCGAATCAAAGCCATTTTAACGGAATTAAAAAATGATGGAATTAATGATGTTCGTCCTTATTCGCCAAGTCAACAAGAGATTTTAAAAATATATGAAGAAGGTATTTATAGCAGTGAAAATAGAAAAGACAAGCTAGAAGAAGTTGATAAAATTAGAAAAAATGCAAAACCAACAACTTCCGAAATTACCAAATACAAACTTTGGCTAGAACAAGGTTATATTTCGCCATATACTGGAAAAATCATTCCTTTAAGTGACCTTTTTACAACCAAATATCAAATCGAACACATTATTCCACAATCCAGATTGTTTGATGATTCCTTATCAAATAAAGTTATTTGTGAATCGGAAGTCAATGAACTTAAAAGTAATATGACTGCTCTAGAATTTATTCTAAAAAATGAAGATAGAATTGTAACCTTAACTGGAGGTAAAACAGTTAAAGTTTTTACTAAAGAAGCTTATAACCAACACATAACGAGCTATTATAGCAAAAACAAAAACAAGCAAAAACGATTGTTAAGTGAAGAAATTCCTGAACAGTTTATAGAAAGACAATTAAACGACACCAAATACATTAGTAAAATTGTAAAGAATCTTTTAAGTAAAATAGTTCGTGAAGAGGACGAACAAGAAGTAACTTCAAAACATGTTGTTTCCTTAAATGGTTCCATTACATCAAAAATGAAACAAGATTGGGGTTTAAATGATGTTTGGAATAATATTGTTACACCACGATTTGAGCGTTTGAATGCAATTACAAATTCTAATGATTTTGGTAAATTGGAACTCAAAAAAGACGAATTCGGAAACGCTGGAAAACAAGTTTTTCAAACCACAGTACCAGATGCAATTGCAAAAGGATTCACTAAAAAAAGAATTGACCATCGCCATCACGCTATGGACGCATTGGTAATTGCCTGTGTAAATAGAACACATATCAACTATTTAAACAATCTAAATGCTAGAGACGAAAGTCTAAAAATTGTCAAACATGAATTAAGAAATAAAATCTGTTTCAAAACAAAACCAGACTTAAACGGAAATTATAAATGGGAATTCCATAAGCCTTGGGAAGGCTTTACAAAAAAAGTAGAAGAGGAATTAAATAAAACTATCGTCAGTTTCAAACAAAACACAAGAGTTATCAATAAAACGGTAAATAAATACCAAGTTTGGAAAGAGGAGGATGGAGCAATAAAAAAAGTCACAGTTAAACAAACAAAAGGCGATAATTGGGCAATTAGAAAACCAATGCACGCAGAAACAGTAAGTGGAAAAGTGTTTCTAAAACGAATCAAACAAAGTCATATTACTATTGCAAATGCTATTGAACAAATAGAGTTGATTGTTGACAAGGAAGTTAAAAAACAATTGGCGGCAAAAATCAAACAATATCCAAACAATCCTGAAGGATTACGAAAACATCTTAAAGCGTTTCCTATTATGATAAATGGAAAAGCAATTGATAAAATACAGATATATGAAACTATTCAAGCCACGGCAACCCGAAAAACACTTGACAACACTTTTGATGAAAAAAGAATTGAAAAAATAACGGATACAGGAATTCAAAAAATACTATTAAATCATCTTAAAAATGAAATGTATCAAAATGCAGTTGACGAAAATGGAAAAAAAGTTCCAGCTCATGAAGTTGCTTTTTCTGAAAGTGGTTTAGATGAATTAAATAAAAA
>NZ_JBJXDQ010000196.1:0-5430 GCF_046155325.1 Flavobacterium sp. | reverse complement strand
TTGTACTAGTAGGATGGTCAATTTATCCATTAGGATATATGATGGGTACAACTGGTTGGTACAACGGAATTATTCCAGAAGGTAATATTGATGTTGTTTATAATATTGCAGACGCAATTAACAAAATTGGATTTGGTTTGGTAATTTACAGTTTGGCTGTAAACTCTCAAAAAGATTAGCGTTAGTTTTTTTATTTATTATTTAAAACCGAGTCAGCATTGGCTCGGTTTTTTTGTGGAAAATATTTTATGAAATAAATTAGTATCACTGACAAATATCAGTTTTGGGTTTAAAATATTTTCGTAATATTACTTTGTAAAAAATCATCAATGAGAAAAATAAAATACAAAAAAGGTAGAAAGTCTTTACCCTATAACCTAGAGTATACAGGAATTCACAAACGTACCAATTCTGAAATGCAACTTTATGTTTATGACGACCAAAACTTGTCTGTGTATTCCGAGTTAGTGGTTTCGGATATAGAAAAATATATCGATATACATCAAACAAATTGGCTCAATATTCATGGGCTCAATGATCTTGAATTGATACAAAATATTGGAAACTATTTTGAGATTGACAATTTTATGTTGGCCGATATTTTGAATACCACCCGAAGAACTAAAATTGAAGAGCAGCACGATATTTTATTTTTTAACATTAAATCGTTGTTGCCCGCTGAAGATTCAGAAACTATTTGTGCAGAGCAAATAAGTTTTTTGATTAAAGAAGGGGTTTTGATTTCTTTTCAAGAAAAGCGAAGTGACTTTTTTATTCATATCAGGGATCGTATTAGTTCACATAGCGGTATAGTTAGAACAAAAAGAGCTGATTATTTACTTTATACTCTGTTGGATGCTGTAATGGAAAATTTTTACTTTACTCTAGAAAATGAAGAGGATAAAATAGAAGAATTAATTAATCTTACCAAAAAAAGTACGGACGCTATCATTCTGGAAAAAATCGAAAAACATCGAGATAATTTAAATTTTTTGAAACGATCTATTATCCCTTTACGGGAATCTTTGTATAGTATTAAAAGTATCAAAGACGATACCGTATTCAATGCAATTGAGTCGGATAATTTTACTTTTTTTTCGAGATTATACCAAAAAAGTTTAGAGCTTTTAGAACAAATAGAATCTGATATGGTCTCATTAGAAAGTGCTTCTAATTATTATTTTTCGGCTCAAAGCCATAAGATGAATGAGATTATGAAAACCTTGACTATTGTATCGGCTATTTTCATTCCGCTCACATTTATTGTTGGTGTTTATGGAATGAATTTTAAATACATGCCCGAATTGGAATATCAAAACGGATATCATATTGTTGTCGGGATTATGTTTTTGTTGGGCTTGGTTATGCTGTATTATTTTAAAAGGCGACGTTGGTTTTAACAGTAAATTTTTTGAAATAAATCAGCATATTTTTCCATAACCACTTTGCGTTTTAGTTTCATGGTAGGAGTCAAATGCCCCCCGATAATTGACCATACATCAGGGGTTAATTCAAAACGTTTTATTTGTTCCCAGTTGCCAAACTTTTTATTTAAGATTTCTATTTCATCTTGAATTCTTTCTTTCACTTTTAGGTTAGATACAATCTCTTCATTGGTCTTATCAACAGGTATTCCGTGAATTTTCTGCCATTCTTTGACGTATTCAAAATTGAGTTGTATAAAAGCAGCTGGCATTTTTTGTCCTTCACCAATCACCATGATATTTTCGATAAAACGGGATTGTTTCATCGCGTTTTCTAAAAGTTGAGGCGAAATGTATTTTCCTCCAGAGGTTTTGAACATTTCTTTTTTACGATCCGTAATCTTTAGAAAACCTTCGCTATCAATAATACCGATATCACCGGTATGAAAATAGCCGTTTACAATAGCTGTATTTGTTAATTCAGGTTCTTTATAATAACCCATCATAACGTTTGGTCCTTTGCAAAGAATTTCACCATCTTCGGCTATTTTAATTATCACATTGTCAATAATTCTTCCAGCGGTACCAATTTTAAAACCTTTATTCCTTAAATCATTCACTGAGATTACAGGCGAAGTTTCAGTTAGTCCATAACCTTCCATAATATATATTTCGGCTGCAGCAAATATTCTAGCTAATCTTGGTTGTAATGCCGCGCTTCCATTTACAATTAAATCTAATCGACCTCCAAGACCCGCTTTCCATTTACTGAAAATTAGTTTTCGAGCAATTTTGAGTTGTAACTCATACCAAAAACCATTGGCACCATATGGTTCATATTGTTCGCCAATAGCAACTGCCCAAAAAAACAATTTTTTCTTGATGCCTGTCAACTCACTACCTTTTGAAATAATTTTATCATACACTTTTTCGATTAATCGCGGCACACCAGTCATAACGGTAGGTTGAACTTCTTTGATATTGTCACTTATTTTTTCGATAGATTCGCCAAAATAAATAGAACATCCATAAAATTGATAGATATACGTTACCATTCGTTCATAGATATGGCATATTGGCAAAAAACTTAAGGCAACGCTTTTGCCTTCTTCAAACGGAATACGATTAGCACTATCCAATACATTCGAAACAATATTTTTATGCGAAAGCATTACTCCTTTCGGAATGCCTGTGGTTCCAGAGGTATAAATTATTGTAGCTAAATCTTCAGGTAAAACTTTGTTCTTTCGTTCTTCAACTTCTACTTGATTACTGTTGTCTTTTCCTAATGCTAATAATTCGTTCCAATTTTTGCAGTCATAGATTTCATTAAACGAAAAAACTTCTTTCAGCGTAGTCAGTTTATTTTTAATTGATTTTACTTTTTCATATACTTCTTCATCAGATACAAAACAATATAATGCCTCGGAGTGGTTCAAAATATATAAATAATCTTCTGAAGAAATAGTAGGGTATATGGGCACGTTTTGAGCACCAGTTTGTAATATACCAATATCCATGATATGCCATTCGGTTCTATTATTAGACGAAATGATGGCTATTTTGTCATTTTTTTGAATTCCTAATCGTAGTAATGCTCTTGAAATAGTATTCGCATTATTAATATATTCTTCGGTAGAAGTTTTAATCCAAACTCCATTTTGCTTGGTGACCAATGCATCAGCAATTTTAAACTTTTTGAGTTGGTGCTGAGGGAAATCGAATAATCTTGTTATCTCGGTCATTTTACTATGGGTTATAATAGGTATGCAAATTATGAAATAAATAAATAGTTACCAATTTTATAATTTGAATTAAATAATTTTACTTTAGTTTTTTATTGGCAATTCTAACAGAATTAATTGTAATATATTTACAGTTCTTTTTTAATATTAAATACATGTTGCATCATCTTCGATTAAACGAATATAAAGTTCTGTTTTATAGGATTTTATTAGCCTATTTTTTTTATTTCATTGCCCGGATTTTATTTTATATTTATAACATTGATTTACTAAAAATTGATTCAATATCCGAATTAATGTCACTTTGTTATTACGGAATTGCGTTTGATACTACGGCAATTTTATACATTAATCTTCTTTTTATTGTATTTTCCATTTTGCCTTTTTTTAAAAACACCCATTCAGGGTATCAAAAATTCTTATTTTATCTCTACTTCGTAATGAATTTGTTAGCTTATTTAACGAATTATATTGATTTTATTTATTATAAGTACACCCTTGCTCGTTCTACAATCGTGGCTCTCGATGTTGTTAAACACGAAACAAATAAAATGGTTTTGTTTGCAAGTTTTATACTGGATTATTGGCATGTAGCTTTACTGTTTATTCTCTCATCAGCACTTTGGGTATTTTTATATAAAAGAATTGAGGTAAAGGTTCATAAACCTTCGAAGAATGTTCACTACTTTGGGTTTTCCACGATAGGATTTTTAGGAATTTTAATTCTAGTTATTGGCGGAATTCGAGGTGGCGATTTTAAAAAATCAACCCGACCTATTAATCTTTTAGATGCGAGTAGACATGTGAAAAACGTTGTTCACTCTGATATTGTACTTAATACACCATTCGCTATTATTAGGACTCTTTTTTCTAATGGTTTTAAAAAAACGAATTTTAAAGGAGTAACTGAAAAACTGATTGCAGTGAAAATACAACCCATAAAACAATACAATAACAATCCTGTTACTAAACCTAATGTGGTCGTTATAATTATTGAAAGTTATGGTCGAGAATATGTGGGTGCATTTAATAAAAAGGCTAATATCCCCAATTACAAAACGCACTCCCCATTTTTGGATTCTTTGTCACAACACAGTATGATTTTTACTAATGCTTACGCCAATGGAAGACAATCCATTCACGGTATGTCGTCCATTCTTGCTGGCATACCTGCATTTAAAGATGCTTTTACTTCTTCACCTTATCCAAAGCAAAAAATAGAATCCTTGGTTTCTACTCTAGAAAGCGAAGGCTATAACACTTCATTTTTTCATGGTGCTGCCAATGGTTCGATGGGTTTTCTAGGTTTTGGAAATATATTAGGTATCGACAAATACTATGGTAGAACCGAGTTTAATGACGATTCAGAGTTTGATGGTTTTTGGGGAATTTGGGACGAACCCTTTCTGCAGTTTATGAAAAACACTTTAGACAAGCAGAAAACCCCTTTTTTCTCCACTGTCTTTACCGTTTCTTCTCATGAACCTTATATTATTCCCGAAAAGTATAAAAACAGGTTTCACGAGGGAGAAATACCCATGCATAAGTGTGCGGAATATACTGATTATGCTTTGAAACGATTTTTTGATGAAGCTAAAAAGCAGCCTTGGTTCAATAATACTATTTTTGTTTTGGTGGCTGATCATGGAAATCTTATTTATTATGATGAATACAGTAAACCCATCAATCGTTTTGCAGTTCCTATTATTATCTATAAACCCAACAGTAAATATGTGGGTGTCGATGATGATTTGGCGCAACAAATAGATATTTATCCTACGATTTTGGATATGATTGGCTACAAAAAGCCGTTTCGAAGTTGGGGTAGGAGTTTGTTCGATAAAAAATCAAGTATGCCATTTGTAGTTAATTCTACAGGTACAAGTCATAATTTTTTGAAAGGCAATTACATTTGTACTTTTGATGGCACTAATGCAACGGGTTTTTATGCGAAAAACGACAAAGGATTGACAAAAAATTTGATACATAAAAGAACTCCAGAAATGAATGAATTAGAATTGTGCTGCAAAGCCTTTATTCAGGATTATATGGAACGAGTGATTGATCAAAAATTATATGCCAAATAATTAAATTATGACAAAAAATAAAAAAATAATAGTTTTTTCAGTACTTGCCGCTGTTTTGATACTAGTAGGGAAGTACGTGTATGATATGAATATCAATCATAATTTCGAAACGATAACCGAAGGAAAAGTCTATAAATCAGGAGTGATTCCGCCTGACGAATTAGAAAGTTATAT
>NZ_JBJXDQ010000195.1:0-12732 GCF_046155325.1 Flavobacterium sp. | reverse complement strand
TCTCACGAATTATTTTTACGATACGAATTGTTCAACAAATACGATAAAATCATCTCCCCAAGATTCTTCTAATACAACATATTATGAAAATTAATACTATAATTTACAGTCTTATTTTGAGTGTAATAGTGCAACTAGGCTATGCCCAAAAAGCCAAAGTAGCCTCCGCGGACAAGGAATACGACCGTTATAGGTATGTGGATGCCATTGTTACCTACGAACGCGTAGCCCAGAAAGGGTATAAGGACGAAAAAATGTTTCAGAACCTAGGGAACGCTTACTATTTTAATGCCGAGTTAGAGAAAGCCGAGAAATGGTATGAAGAACTCTTTGCGATGAACAAAGACCAAGAAGCCGAATACTATTATCGGTATTCGCAATGCTTGAAGGCCATAGGAGATTATGGTCAAGCCGATAAAATGCTGGCGGAGTTCAACAAAAAATCGGGCAACGACAAAAGAGCCCAACTCTACGCAAGCCATAAAAACTATTTAGAAGAAATCAAGGCCAATTCAGGACGCTTCAACATTGCCGATGCAGGAATAAACTCGGAGTTTTCTGATTATGGGAGTTCTTTTTCAGGCAACAAATTAGTCTTCGCCTCGGCTCGCGATACCGGAGGAGTTTCCAAGAAAGTATTCAAATGGACCAACCAATCCTTTACCAATTTATACAGTTCTGAAGAAAAATCAGATGGTAAATTAGATGAGCCAAAACATTTTGGAAACATAATTAATTCAAAGTTTCATGAGTCTACACCAGTTTTTACAAAAGATGGTTCGACAATGTACTTTACAAGAAACAATTTTTTAGACGGTAAAAAAGGAAAAGACGATAAACGGATTACTTTACTAAAAATATATAAAGCTACATTAGTAGATGGACAATGGAAGAGTATTACCGAATTGCCTTTCAATAGTGATCAATACAGTGTTGCAAATCCTGCACTTAGTAACGATGATAAAGCTTTATATTTTGCGTCAGATATGCCGGGAACTTTTGGTCAATCGGATTTGTTTAAGGTAACTGTTAATGGAGATGGAACGTATTCAACTCCAGAGAATTTAGGGATAAAAATCAATACCGAAGGAAGAGAAACTTTTCCTTTTATTAGCGATGAAAATGAGCTGTATTTTGCCAGTGACGGAAGGCCAGGTCTCGGAGGATTAGATGTTTATGTAGCCCAAATAGCGAAAGACAACAGCATCAACGATATCCAAAATGTGGGAGCACCAATAAACGGCACCGACGATGACTTTGCTTTTTTTATAGACAGCAAAAGCAGAAATGGTTTCTTCACCTCGAACCGCACAGGAGGCAAAGGATATGATGATATTTATAAGTTTACCGAAACCCGAAAACTAGCTTGTGAACAAAGCTTAACCGGAACAATCACCAATATTGAAACAGCCAAGATATTGCCCGATACCAAGTTGAGTTTGTTTGACGAGAAATTCCAATTGCTAAAGGAAGGCATCTCTGACACAGAAGGGAATTACAGTTTTGAAGTACTTTGTGGCAAAACGTATTTTGTAAGAGCCGAAAGACAAGAGTGCCAAACCAAGGAGGGAACCATCAACATAGCTAAAACATCAGGCAAAAGTGAACTTAATTTAGCCTTGGAACAACGCATCAAGCCCATTGGTATAGGCACTGATTTAGCGAAAACCTTGGACATACCAATGATTTATTTTGATTTGGATAAATCCTTTATTCGCAAAGATGCCGCCTTTGAGTTGGCTAAAGTATTGGCGGTCATGCAAGAATACCCAAAGATGAAAATCGATATTCGTTCGCATACCGACAGCAGGCAAACGGCACAATATAATGAAGCTTTGTCAGACCGAAGAGCTAGGTCTACCGTGGCATGGTTAATAAAAAACGGTATAGAAGCGAGTAGATTAACAGCTAAAGGCTATGGTGAATTTCAACTAATAAATAAATGTGCCGACGGAGTAGAATGTACCGAAGCTGAACATCAAGCTAATAGACGAAGTGAATTTATTATTACATCAATGTAACTAAGATAATAGTATAAGTTATTATTGTTTCTGGTAGTAACTGAATTTTCTTTACAACGAAGCTTTGAATTGAGGGATTCTTGTTACTGGATTAACAATATTTTTTAATTTGATTAATGATTTTAAAAATGAATACTAAAAAAATAGTTTTATACGACAGCCAAAAGCATTTTTATAGATCCTTGAAATGTGAGTTAAACTATGAATTTGAATTTGATTTTTTTAGGAATTTCAAATGTTTCGAAAATGTAATAAATGACTATTACATGATACTATTTGTAGTCTATAGTGAAGAAGAAATAATTAATTTGATAAACATTTACAAAAAAGGGATTCCTAATTATAGTTTGCACATCCAGTAATGATTTTTTGTTAATGATGAAAAATATTGATGAGATTTTTCTTTTGAATACTTCTGAAATAAAAACAGAAATTATAGCCAAAATGAGATTTTATCTTAATAGTATAAATAAGTCTAAGATTGAGTTAACTTAGGAAGAAACTAATATAAATAAATGAAACAAATCGCCCCCTATCTATTTTTTTTCTTTTTCACAATTTCGCAACTAATGGTTGCGCAAGTTGGAATTGGAACTACAAATCCTGATGCTTCTTCAATATTGGATATGACTTCCACTACGCAAGGGTTGCTTATTCCTCGAATGACTAGCTCTGAAAGAAATCTTATTTTAAGCCCTGCAACGGGACTTTTAATTTACAATACGACCACTTCTCATTTTAACCATTTTGATCTCGTTTGGAAAGAGTATTCCGAGTATACAAATTATTATAATTCTAATTCCACAACCGATGTTGCAACTACTTCTACATCAGATATTTTAATTCCAGGAATGACAATTGCACCATTGTTGTCAGGAACTTATGAAGTAACTTTTAATTGCTCATACATTAATTCACCAATAGATAGAGTAGTTTCTGCTAATGAAAGTTTTCCAAGTACGATGGCTCAACAAGCTAAATCGGATTTGGAGTTATTAATTAATCAATTAAATTCTCTTACTGTAACGAATTCTACTCATCTTGCTGCTTTTGGAAATGGGGAAACTATTTTTCCAGGTGTTTATTCTATAGCTGGAGCAGCTTCAATTGCTTTAAACTTGACATTAGATGGAGGTGGAGATTCAAATTCAATTTTTGTTATTAAAGCAAATGGAGCTTTGGCCGCTGGCGCAAATACTAATGTTATTTTAACAAATGGAGCACAAGCTAGGAATGTATTTTGGTTAGCGTATGGTGCTCCTTCTTTTGGAGCAAACTCCATTATGAAAGGAAATGTTATAGCAGCTTCAACAGGCGCTATTGCCTTTAATGCAGGAGGAAATCTTGAAGGAAGGCTTTTGACAATTTCTGGAGCAATAACTTTTGGACCAGCAGTTGCGACCATTCCCGTAGGAATATCGCCATACATGTTGGGCACGTTAACAGATTTTGTTTTATTTACTGCTTCTGGTGACATTACAAATACTTCTACATCAACAATCACAGGGAATATAGGGAGTAATTTAGGTGTTTTTGTAGGTTTTGAATCAGCAACTGTAAATGGAGCTTTTGTTAGTAATACAACTTATACTTCTTCAACAATCACGATAATATCTACACCAAATACGAACAGTATTTTAGCCTCTTTTAGTTTATATCAAAATGGGGTTTTGATTCCAAGTTCTAGTAAAATATTGACTAGTGAAGCTGATTACGGAAATGCCTCATTACAGGTAATTTCAACTCTCGAAGCGAACCAAGTAATAGATGTAAGATGGAATACAGATTCCGAAAAAATAGGAATGGGAAATAGGACTTTAACTTTGATAAAAGTACAATAAATATTAAAATTGATATTCACAAGATGGTTTGAATAGGTTTTAAATAATTACAAATGAAAAAATTATCCTGCTTTAAATTATTTCTATTTTTGTCAACACCTCTATTTGTTGTTGCACAGGTAGGCATTGGTACATTTTATCCAAATCAGTCTTCACTTTTAGAATTATTTTCAAATAACAAAGGATTGCTTGTTCCTAGAATGACAAGTTCAGAAAGAGATTTAATTGTAGCGCCTGCTGTCGGCCTATTAATTTACAATACGAGCACATCAAGCTTTAATTATTTTGATGTAGATTGGAAAGATTACTCTGCTTTTGCAATAAGTTATAATTCCAATTTAACAGGTGATATTACAACTGTGACAACATCAAATGAGGTGGTAAATGGTATGTCAATAACACCTCCAATTGCCGGAAAATATAAAGTTACATTTACTGGTTATTATAGTAATGCTCCAATCACTATTGGTCCTTTTCCTTCAGTTCAGGGTGAAGTAGATTTACAGTCAATTTACGATAATTTACATTCGCTTCAAGGTACGGCAACCCATAATGTTATTTTAGGAAACGGAGAGGTTTTAACTCCAGGGATTTATGATATAGCGGGAGCCGCATCTGCGGTGGGAACACTCTATTTTGATGGGCAAGGAAATCCAGATGCACTTTTTGTTGTTAGGATTAATGGCGCTTTCTCGGCAGGAGTAACTACAAAAATGGTTTTGCTCAACGAAGCAAAAGCTCGTAATGTTTTTTGGGTAATTGAAGGAGCTGCGTCAATCGAAGCTTCAACTATTCTAAAAGGAACTGTAATTACAAATTCGGGTGCAATTACAATGGGAGCTGGGGGAAATCTTGAAGGGCGACTTTTTTCAATCGTAGGAGCCATAAGTGTAAACACAGTAAAGACAATAATGCCTTCTGGAATTTCTGTAATTGATTTGGGAGTGTTGTCCACTTTTATTTATTATAGTAGTGCTGGCGCTGTATCTAACGGTGGTTCTTCTGTAATTACGGGTAATATAGGTACAAATGTAGGCGCTATTTCAGGGTATGAATATCCTACTCTTTTTAAGGGCTCATTTTTAAATGCTGGAGGTACAATAACAACGTTATCCCCAAATAATACTAATGCATTAGGGACTTTTGGTATCTATCAAAATGGAGTTTTGATTCCAAGTTCAAATAAGATTCTAACAAGTAATGCGAATGCTGCAAACTTATCGTTACAAGCCATTGCAACTATTTTGCCAAATCAAACAATAGATATAAGGTGGAATACAGATTCCGAAAAAATAATGATGGGAAATAGGACTTTAACTTTGATAAAAGTACAATAACTTAAAAATAATTAAAATTGATATCCATAAGAGGATTTGAATTAGTTTTAAATAATAACAAATGAAAAAAATATCCTGCTTTTTAATTCTCGTATTTTTTCTAGTACCGCTATTCGTTGGTGCGCAGGTAGGTATTGGCACTGTTAATCCAGACCCATCAGCACTTTTAGAATTATATTCTAATAGTGCAGGATTACTTGTACCTAGAATGACAACTGCTGAAAGAGATGTAATTGTAGCACCAGCCGTTGGACTATTAATTTACAATACGAGTACATCTAATTTTAATTTTTTTGATTTAGATTGGAAAGATTATTCTGGTTTTGCAAAAAATTATAATTCAAATTTAACAGGTGATATTACAACTACCGCAACCTCAAATGAGGTTATAAATGGTATGTCGATAACGCCTCTATTTGCCGGAAAATACAAAGTTACCTTTAATAGTTATTATAATAATGCTCCAATAGTTAGAGGACCTTTTACGTCTTTAGATGCTAAAAATCAGTTACAAGCTACCTACAATAATTTGATGTCCCTTACAGTTACTAATTCAGCTCATGCGGTTGTTTTTGGAAGCGGAGAGACAATAATTCCAGGTGTTTATACTATTGCAGGAGCAACATCAACAGTTGGGACAATCAATTTTGATGGGCAAGGAAATCCAGATGCTCTTTTCGTTATTAGGATCGGAGCCGCTTTTGCAACAGCGGCAAATACAAATATGGTATTACTCAATGGAGCAAAAGCGTCAAATATTTTTTGGGTAATTGAAGGTGCCGCATCAATGGCCGCATCAAATATACTAAAAGGAACTATAATTACGAATGGTGGTCAAATTTCAATTGCCTCTGGAGGGGATCTTGAAGGTAGGCTTTTTGCAATCACTGGAGCTGTTGCTTTTGGCCCAGGAACCGCAATTATTCCTCCAGGAAATTCTGTAATTGATTTAGGAGTGTTATCCACTTTTGTTTTTTTTAGTGGTACAGGCGCTATATCAAATGTAGATACGTCAGTAATTACAGGGGATATTGGAACTGTAGCCGGTGCTATAACTGGGTTTGGTTCGCCAAATGTCTTTACCGGTTTAATTCTATATCCGGGAGTTACAATAACAACGTCATCTCCTAATAATACGAATGCATTAGGAACTTTTGGTATTTATCAAAATGGAGTTTTGATTCCAAGTTCAAATAAAATTCTAACCAGTAATGCGAATGCTACAAACTTATCATTACAAGCAATTGCAACTATTTTGCCTAATCAAGTAATTGATGTAAGGTGGAATACAGATTCCGAAAAAATAGTAATGGGAAATAGGACTTTAACTTTGATTAAAATACAATAATTATTAAATCATTATAAATGCAAGATATAGGAAAATTATTACTGCTTTTGCTATTGGCAAATTGTCAAATTTCAAATGCACAAGTTGGAATTGGAACAATAAATCCAGATGCCTCATCAATATTAGATTTAACATCTAACTCTCAAGGGCTTCTTACTCCTAGAATGACGACAGAGCAAAGAAATTTGATTTCAAACCCTGCAACTGGACTTTTAATCTATAATACAACCACATCGGGTTTTAATTATTATGATGCTGGTTGGAAAGAGTATGGAACATACGCAAAGTGCTATAGTACAAATGGTGTAGGTGAAATTGGAACCAAATCTAATATAGATATGACACTTCCCTATATGAGCATTTCACCAGTATCAGGGAAATATTCGGTCTCTTTTGACAGTCAAATCACCAATAATATTATGATTATTGCAGCTAATACAGATACTCTTTTAGCAGACTTTTATTCAGCCTACAATCAACTTGAAGATCAACCAACTACTAATACTTCCTATATAAATTTTGGTAGTGCAACAACTGGTCCTACTACAATTGGTCCTGGTAAATATTCAGTAGCTAGTGCCATTGCAATTTCAGGTTCTCTTACCCTTGATGCCGGAGGAGATCCAAATGCATTGTTTATCTTTAAAGCAAATGGAGATTTAAATATGGTAGCTGGTACTACAATTATTTTGACAAACGGAGCTCTTCCTGAAAATGTTTTTTGGGTAGCCGAAGGAGCAATTGGAATTGGAGCCAATACAATAGCGAAAGGAATTTTAATGTCTCATAGTTATGCGATTGCAATTGGGAATGCTTCAACATTAGATGGAAAAATGCTCACAAATGCGGGAGCGATAGCTTTTGGCACAGGAACTTGTACAACTCCATCAAACGAATCTTCAATAATTAGCCTAGGTTCATTGTCAACATTTGTTGCTTTTACAGGATCTGGAGCAATTAATAATACAGGGGCTTCTGTTTATAATGGTAACATAGCTTCAGGAGCAGGTGCTACTACAAGTCTTGCTGCCGCAAAAGTAAATGGAACTATTTTTCCTCCAGGAAACACGCCCGCTACTAATTCAGGTTCTAGCAATCAAAATACGACAGCGACTTTTAGTATTTATCAAGGTGGGGTTTTGATACCTAATTCTGTTAGAAAATTAAAGTGCAATTCAAATAGATCTAATTTGTCTTTACAAACAATAGTAGATGTTGTATCAGGACAGGCTATAGAAATAAAGTGGAATATTAGTTCAGGAACTTTAGCTTTAGGAAATAGAATACTTACGCTAATGAGTGTAAAATAAATTTTATTCCAGCTTAATTACGATATGAACATTCATTGCAAACAGTGTAAAGTATTCAAATAAAATATTAATAAGTGTTTAATTATTATGATTTTCAATTATCGAATTTTAAATAAAATCACTAAATCTAGATTATGGTAAACTTTCAAATAAATTATAAGTCGTTTTTGGTTATTGTTGGGATTTTAGTTCAAACGTATTTAAATGCTCAAGTATTTGTTGGGGCTAATACTAATGTTCTTGTAAATAACCAAGTTTTTTATGTAAAACAGAATTTAGAATTAAGCGTTTCAAGTAGTAATTTTTATTTAAGAAATCAAAGTCAACTCTTGCAAGGAACTACAGGCACAGGAACTAATAAAGGATTGGGAAGTTTATCTGTTTTTCAGGAAGGAACTGTAAATAATTATCAATATAATTACTGGTGTTCTCCAGTGGGAAATACAGCTTTATCAACATCAATAAATAATACTTTTGGAATTGGACAATTAGGAAGGCCAACAACTATAATTGATACAACACCGGCTATTATTTTAGCTTCAAATAGTCATGACGGGACCGCTTTTCCTCTTACAATATCACCTAAATGGATTTATAAGTTGGTCAGCCAGATTAGTTATTCTGATTGGGTTTATGTTGGTTTCACGCCTACTATAAAAGCAGGTGAAGGTTTTACGATGAAAGGCACTTCTGGTATTGATGCAATATCAGTAGATGGCGTTCAAAATAATTCAGACGGAAAACATCAACGTTATGATTTTAGAGGAAAACCAAATGATGGAACTATTGTTATTCCTGTTTTATTAGGGGAATGGACATTAACAGGAAACCCTTATCCATCAGCAATAAATTTGAAGGAATTTTTAAATGGCGAATTAAATTGTACAGGTGTTGCTTATTTTTGGGAGCAGGATAAAACCGTAAATTCGCATTATTTAGCAGATTATAAAGGAGGTTATGCAACCTATTCAGCCATTGGTTTATACACTCCAGCGATTTTCTATTCTTATGATGGGTCGGGTAATCAAATATATCCCATATCTAGTCCAGGTAATTTATATGAAAGGAAATAT
The DNA here is from genome assembly GCF_046155325.1 of Flavobacterium sp. Classification (GTDB taxonomy): domain Bacteria; phylum Bacteroidota; class Bacteroidia; order Flavobacteriales; family Flavobacteriaceae; genus Flavobacterium. The sequence goes on along the minus strand of NZ_JBJXDQ010000195.1, from coordinate 3,802 downwards.
TCCCCTATTGGTCAAGGTTTCATGATTGAAGGATTTGCAAATGGTAATGTTCAAATGAAAAACAGTTACAGGGTTTTTGTAAAAGAAGGATCAGGGAATTTATCTCAATTCGAAAAAAGAGCAAATTATAAAACTACTGCCAAAACTGGTGGAACACCACAAATTAGGTTTAATACTTTATTGGACAACGGACCAATTAGTCAAATGATTCTGGCATTTGACCCAATGTCAACGGATGGTGTCGATCGTGCTATGGATGCCGCATCGCCAAATGATGGTCCTGCAAATAATTATTTTGTAATTGGGAATAATGAGTATATTATACAAGTTATGCCTTTTGATATTGATAAAAAAATTCCAATAGGATTTAGAAATAGAGAACAAGCTAATTATAAAGTGACGGTTAACCAATTACTAAACATTCCCGAAGTTGCCAATGTGTTTATTCACGATAAAACAACTAATTTATTTTATGATATTAAAAACAGCGTATTTGATTTAACATTGCCAGCAGGAACAAACAATACCCAATACGAAATCACCTTCAAAAATGGTTCTTTGGGAGTTGATAATTTGGCAAATCAAAGTAGCTTCGTAGTACGACAAGATAACTCCATAAAAAAATTAATAATTAACAATCCGCTGCAAAAAGAAATTGCTTCTTGCGGTTTATATGATGTAATGGGAAAATTAATTTTCATTAAAAGTCAGTTGGGAAAAGATTCTTCTTATACCTTTTCAACATCAAATCTGAGTGATGGAATTTATATTGTTAAGTTAACCACAACTGATAAATCAGAAATCGGTTCAAAAATCATTGTAAAAAACTAATCCTCTTATTGATTGTATGTTTTTAATTTCTCTAATTTTTGCTTTGTGTTTTTTACCTCAGATTTCACATTTTTTTTGTTTGTAAATTATTATTTTATTCCCACTTTATTAATTTAAGGATTTAATTTTTCAAAAGTTTATGTGTATCCCAATCCTGCGATAACTATAAAATATTGAGTTCTTACACTGGTTATCATTTTACCAATGCATTTGGCACTCTCAATAGGCTTCCTTCTACAAGCTCCGGAAGACTATTTTAGTTATCTCTTGTCATTTGAATTTATATTGAAACTGATACTGCTGCACCTATTTCGCATTCTGGAACGCAGTCGGCTGCCTTAAAGCATTTCGATTTTGGAAGCGGAAAGGTTAGAGATGTCGACTATTTCTCATAGTGAAAGCGATTTTTTGCGATTGGTACCTTTTTTTGGTACTTATCGCAAAGATTTACTTCAATTATTATATTTTTTTTCTGTTGCTAGTGAGAATTATATTTTGTTAAAAATTCAGTTGTTTCCATTTTGGAAATAACTGAATTTTTAACAAATTTTCCGGTTTTGAAAATATTTTCTCGAAATTGCATTTGAATTTATGTTTCAATTGTAGTGACAGTGTTATCAGGTTTTCTAATGCTAATTGTTGTTTATGAATAAAGCATTCAATTTTTGAATTTGAATTTTGCTTGAAAACGATATTCTTTATTGAAAGTTTTATCCTGATGTTTTTATTTGTTAGTAAATTTGTGTTGAAATTAAACTCTTTTTCACCAAAAATTAAGTCTGTATTGTTTAGGATGTCATAAATTATCTTGTCGAATATTTCAAGATTATATTTCATCTAAAGGATTATTGTTTTTAGTATTTTTAAAAAGCATCGTGAAATCACTTATTTTTTTAACTATTTACACTCTTTCTGTTAAATTCTATAGCAGATAATTTTTCTTGCAATTTCATTATATCCTGACTACCTTTTTGTTCTACTACTTTGGCATAAATTTGAGTGGTGCTTATCTTGGTATGTCCTAACATTTTACTCACCGTTTCAATAGGAACGCCATTTAATAAAGTGATGGTTGTGGTAAAAGTGCGACGCGCTAAATGGAATGTAATAATTTTTTTGATGCTGCATAAGTCAGCGACTCCTTTTAAATATCCATTTAGTTTTGGTTTGATAGATGTGGGAGCAGCGTTCCATAAGCAATCACTTTAGGGTGGTCTTGGTATTTTTGAATTATCTCCCAAGCTTTGGGTAATATGGGTACTCGAACGGAATTTTTTGTTTTTTCTCGTTTGGTTGTTGTAATCTATTGTCTATCAATTCCAATGTTGACTTTGTCAACATTCAATTTCATAACATCTATGTAAGCCAATCCAGTATAGCTACTAAAAACAAACAGATCCTTGGTAATATCCAATCGTTCGATACTGAATTTTTTGTTTTCGATTGCGTATAATTCGCTTTCTGTTAAACATTCACGTTCTACCTTGTCGAACCTCAAAGCATATTTACTGAAAGGGTCCTTTGTCATCAACTCCATTTTTATAGCCAATGTGAGCATTTTTCTCAATCGCTCCAGGTGTTTCATCACGCCATTGTTTTGCATCGGCTTTTGATGGTCAACAGGTTTATGGTTCCGGAGAAACATTTCGAAATCAATTACAAACTGGTAATTGATTTCGGATAGGTAAATGTCTGATGTGCCTTTCTTGGTTTTTAGGAACTCTAAAATGTATTTTTCGGTGGTGGAGTAATTCTTTAATGTGCCTACTGCCAAAACGGTTTTCATCGTTTCATTGTGATAGGTTACGAGCTTTGTCAAGGTGAATTGGTTGTCGTCCGTCCCTAAAAACAAACTTTTTATTCCTTTGGCGGTTATGAGCTTCTTTTTCAATTGGATTTCTTGATAGCACTCTACCAATCGAGCTCTGACTTGTTCCAAATACGTATTTAGTGCAGTGATTTCTTTGCGACTTCCTCTCGCTAATCCTTTGGCGGCATTCCATTCTATTGGCTGAATCCAACGTTTTAGCGACATTTCTACTCTTTGGCTGTCCACGGTTATCCGGACATAGATGGGAACTTTACCGTCTTTAGTTTTATTAACCCGAATAATAAACTGTACTCCGAAGGTGTTTTTTGAAATCATAACTCATTTAATTTAAGTTGTTTTAAAGCGATTTAATCGCTCTTGAAGAGAACAGCACGAAACAGTTCACCCAAATGATTCCAAAACAGTGCAAATGAGTACAAAAACGAGAGCCGTCTATTCTTCGCAATCCTTTTATTTAAAGGAGTTTGCATCGTTCTGGTGACCTAAAAGTAGGTTTTAATTTGGTTCACCGTTTAGGTCTCATTTTATTTGAAATAACTTAAATTAGTTTAAATTACAAAAAATAGAAAAGGCTGTAAATCATACGATTTACAGGCTTTTGATAGGAATTGACAACAAAGTTGTCGGGGTGGCAGGATTCGAACCTGCGGCCTCCTGCTCCCAAAGCAGGCGCGATAACCGAGCTACGCTACACCCCGAAAGCGGATGCAAATATAACACTAATTATTGCTTATCCAAAACTATTTTATATTTAAGAATACATCGTTATAAAATGAAATTTAATTTATAGAAAATAATTATCAATAACCCGTTGGGTGTAATTAACCAAAAATCAATTAAAAATGCCTTTTTGTTAAAATTTAAAGTCAATTAGAACACAAATGTCTGTCTGAGCTTGTCGAAGACCTCTTAAAAAGATACATTTCGACTCCCGAAGCTTCGGGACAATGTGACAGAGTATATAAAATTAACCATAATAGATAATTACACCCAACTGGTTATCATTAATAAGGTTGTATATTTGGTAAACATTTGATTTATCAAAAAAAATCAACTTATTGAAATAACTAATAATATGTTACAAAACACAAAAGAATTAAAACTTGCCGTTCTCATCGATGCAGACAACGTTCCTTATAG
>NZ_JBJXDQ010000194.1:0-14854 GCF_046155325.1 Flavobacterium sp. | reverse complement strand
TATCCGCAACGAAAAAGAAGCCATCAATATTCAGCTCACTAAGAAAGAAGTTGATTTTGAAAATCTTTGGCAGCGCAACAAAGAACAAAAGGAAGAGGTAGAAAAACTACAAGAAAAATTTACCAAGGAATTCGAGAATTTGGCTAATAAAATATTAGACGAAAAGTCAAGCAAATTTACCGAGCAAAACAAGGAGAATATGAAAAACATATTGACCCCTTTGCAAGATAAAATTCAGCTTTTCGAGAAAAAAGTCGAAGACACGCATAAGGAAAGCATCGATTACCACGCCGCTCTACGCCAACAAATTCTGGGTTTGCGCGAAATGAATCTTCAAATGAGTAAAGAAACGCTAAATTTGACTAAGGCTTTGAAAGGCGACAGCAAAATGCAGGGAAATTGGGGTGAACTAATCTTGGAACGAGTGCTGGAAAAATCGGGTTTAGAAAAAGATAGGGAATATTTTGTACAACTTTCACACACCAATGATGACGGACAACGTGTTTTTCCTGACGTAGTAATTAATTTGCCCGACGGCAAAAAGATGATTGTTGACTCAAAAGTTTCGCTTACGGCTTATGAAAAATTCATCAATGAAGAAGATGAAAGTTTAAAAAACGGATATTTGAAAGAGCATGTTACATCTATCAAACGCCACGTAGAGCAGCTGGGAGACAAAAATTATCATGATTTATACCAAATAGAAAGTCCCGATTTTGTGCTGCTCTTTATCCCAATGGAACCAGCATTTGCCTTGGCATTAAACGAAGATACCACTTTGTATAATAGAGCTTTTGAGAAAAATATTGTGATTGTTACCCCTTCGACCCTTCTGGCGACTTTACGCACAATTGATAGTATGTGGACGAACCAAAAACAGCAAGAAAATGCCTTTGAAATTGCACGGCAAGCAGGAGCTTTATATGATAAATTTGAAGGTTTTGTGGCAGATTTAATTAAAATAGGAAAGAAAATAGACGAAAGCAAAGTCGAATATCAAGGTGCAATGAATAAACTGGTGGATGGTAGTGGAAATTTGATAAAACGTGTGGAAAACTTAAAAAAAATGGGGGCAAAAACACAAAAATCGCTACCCGAAAACATAATAAACCGAGCCAGTATCGAAGAAAACTAAAGTAAAATTAATAGTTTTAGATTTTCGTTAATTCTTATTTTTCAAACAATCTCGCAAAGCATAGCTTAATTTTGTAAATTTAAATACAAATCCAGTCTTTTCGATTTTATCAGAAGATACTCGTTGACCTGTTAATACTATATCTGCCATTTCTCCCATTAGAATTTGTATAATGAATGTAGGAACATTAGGTAGCCACATATTATATCCATAGACTTTTGCTAATTTTTTTGAAAAAATATAATTTGTAGTGCCATCTTTAATTACCGCATTATAAGCGCCATTTATTTTCTGATTTTCAATAGCTGCAATATAAATTTCGCATAAATCATGGACATGAATCCAAGACATAAATTGTTCTCCAGTACCAATTGGGGTTCCTAATTTTAATCTAAAAATTGGAATTAATTTTTTCAAAAAACCATCATTAGGCCCTATAACTAATCCAGTTCTAATTTTGACTGTCCTAATGTTAAGGTTTGATATTAAATCAGCAGCTGATTCCCATTTTTGACAAGTATCGCCTAAAAAATCATCGGCTAATGGACTATCCTCTGTAAGGATAATATTAGATTGGAGAACACCATAAATTCCAATTCCTGATGCGGATATAAAAGAATCTAATTTTTTATTGTGTTTTTGAAGTACGCTATAAATAAGTTCTATTGCACCTACCCTACTTTGAACAATAGCTTGTTTCCGTTCTAGAGTCCATCGTTTTTCAGCAATATTTTCGCCAGCTAGATTAATAATACTATCAGCCTCAAGAACAGCTTTTTCATCAATAACACCTTTTTCTACATCCCATTGATAATAAGAAATATCATTTGTGTTTTCTTTTTTATTTCTACTAAGTATAGAAACCAAATACCCATTATCAATTAGCAATTGAGCTAAATGTTTTCCGATAAAACCTGAACCTCCTGCAATTAAAATCATTTTCCTCATAGCTCTATAAATGTACTCAATTAATTAGTCAAAACTATTTATTCCATCAAAATTTAATTGAAATTAACTCACATATACTTACCTAAGTAATTAATGATTTAATTACAAAGCAAATTTAATTTAATAATAAAAAAAAAATATGCAATTATTGTTATGATTCTATTAATTATGATGATTTAATATAAGACCCTAGACAATAGATTAAGGAAAGTAATCTTAAAATATTTCAAAAAATAGGTGATTAATTTGATGGCAGAAATTGGAATCACAATAATATTTGATAAAATAAACTTCAATAACACTGCTTTTGTATGGTAATACAAAACAGGAACCTAATTTAGTAGTTTTGACTATTGAACTTTGGATATTGGACTATTATCTTAGTATCTTCGCATCTAGATTACCAAAAATTATGCAGTTTCAAATCAAATCCTATCTTAAATTTCTTTGGCATTCTAATAACGAACACGGAGTTCATTCGCCTTTTGTATTTAGTTTGCTTACAAAATGTTTTTATGATAAAAAAAAACACGCAGCGTATTCTACTTTAAAAAACTACAGAAAAGCCCTTTTAGAAAAAAAAAAAAATATTGAAGTTACAGATTTTGGTTCGGGTTCCAAAGTTTTCAAATCAAATACAAGACAAATCTCCAAGATTGCTAAAACCGCTGGAATTTCCAGAAAACGAGCGGAATTATTGTTTCGAATTGCAAACTATTTTCAGCCTTTGACCATTCTAGAAATTGGAACTTCATTAGGACTAGCTACGTCTGCCCTAGCATTGGGGAATACAAATGCAAAAATTACAACTTTAGAAGGTTGTACGGAAACGGCTAATCAATGTCAATTGCAATTGCGAAAATTTAATATTAATAATGTGGATTTGGTTGTAACAGAATTTCATAGTTACCTCAAAACCTGTAATCTGCAATCTACAACCTGTAATCTGATCTATTTTGACGGAAATCATTCGAAAAAAGCCACTTTAGAGTATTTTGAAGTTTTATTACCAACCATTACAAATGAAACTGTCTGGATTTTTGACGATATTCATTGGTCTCCCGAAATGGAAGAAGCATGGAGAATAATACAAAACCATCCTAAAGTTACTGTTACAATCGACACTTTTCAATGGGGCTTGGTGTTTTTTAGAAGAGAACAAGAAAAAGAAAACTTTGTAATACGGGTCTAAAATTGTTTAAATTTGTTGTAACAATAACCCTAATTAAAAGTCTTATTTAACGTTAAACCTATTTAACTTTTAAACCTTAATCTAGACAATGAGTCAACCCTTAATAAAAATAACCCAAATCAAACGAGATTTTGTTCTTGGAAATGAAATTGTTTATGTACTCAAAGGGATTGATTTAGAAATTAACAAAGGTGAATACGTAGCGCTGATGGGGCCATCAGGCTCAGGAAAATCAACATTAATGAACCTTTTGGGTTGTTTAGACACTCCCACTTCTGGCACTTACATTTTGAATGGAAAAGATGTGAGTCAGATGCATGACAACGAATTGGCCGAAATTCGCAATAAAGAAATAGGTTTTGTTTTTCAGACATTTAATCTTTTGCCTCGAACTACAGCCCTTGATAATGTTGCATTACCTATGATTTATGCTGGATATTCAAAATCTGAAAGGCGAGAAAGAGCAACAAAAGTATTGCAACAAGTAAATCTTGGCGATAGAATGGATCATCAACCCAACCAATTATCAGGGGGACAAAGACAAAGAGTCGCTATAGCTAGAGCTTTGGTAAATTCTCCTTCGATTATTCTAGCCGATGAGCCCACAGGGAATTTAGATAGTAAGACATCAGAAGAAATTATGAAACTTTTAGAAGATATTCACAAAAACGGTAATACAATAATTGTTGTAACTCACGAAGAAGAAATTGCAGCTCATGCCAAAAGAATTATCCGTTTGCGAGACGGAATAATAGAAAGTGATACTTTAAAATAATTTTAGAGGTCAGAAGTTAAGATAGAACTTCCAAACTTTAAATTTTCCCTGAACCTCTAATTTCTAACCTCTAATTTAAAATTTAAAATGAAAGTATATACCAAAACTGGTGACAAAGGCACCACAGCCCTTTTTGGCGGAACTAGAGTTCCTAAAGATCACATTCGAATAGAAAGCTACGGAACTGTAGACGAACTAAATTCGTATATTGGCTTGATTAGAGATCAAGAAATAAGCAATCATTATAAAAAAATTCTAATCGAAATTCAAGATCGACTTTTTACTGTAGGGGCAATTCTTGCCACTCCACCTGAAAAAGAAGTAAAAAAGAACGGAGAATTGCGTTTGCAAAAACTGGGAATTATTGATAGCGATATCGAATTGTTAGAAAACGAAATTGATGCCATGGAAGAAGCTTTACCTCCTATGACTCATTTTGTATTACCGGGAGGACATACCATAGTGTCATATTGTCACATTGCAAGGTGTGTTTGTCGTCGTGCAGAACGTTTAGCAGTGCATTTAGATCACAACGAACCCATTAACGAAGGGGTAATTATGTATTTAAACCGACTGTCTGACTATCTTTTTGTCTTGGCACGGAAGTTGTCTTTGGATTTAAAAGCTGAAGAGGTAAAATGGATACCGAGGAAGTAATCAGATGGCAGATTTCAGTTTGCAAAAGGTAGAATTCAAATATTTTAGATAGCAGATTTGCAATAATTAAAATAGATTTTCCTACTATAAATCTGAAATCTACTCCCGAAGCTTCGGAACTAAAATCTATAACCTGAAAACACGTTCTTAACTTTAATCAAAAATAAATGATTTTTTACTTGTATTTTTCATTTAAAAATTTATTTTTGCAGAAAACTAAATAGACATAAAGATGTATTGGACATTAGAATTAGCATCGTATTTAAGTGATGCACCTTGGCCTGCTAACAAAGATGAACTTATTGACTACGCTATTAGAGCTGGAGCTCCATTAGAAGTTGTAGAAAACCTACAATCTATTGAAGATGAAGGAGAAATATACGAGTCAATGGAAGAAATTTGGCCTGATTATCCAACTGACGAAGATTATCTTTGGAACGAGGATGAATATTAAACAAAAATATCAAGAAAAAAGTCTCAAGAGAGGCTTTTTTTTTGTTTAAATTTACGCACTTTTTTAAAATAGATACCTGTCATAATTATGAGTTTCATTAATAGCATTATAAAAGTCTTTGTTGGTGATAAATCCCAAAAAGACGTTAAAATTTTACAACCCTATTTATCAAAAATTAAAACTTTTGAAAGTAGCTTATCTGCAATCAGCAATGATGAATTGCGCGCAAGAACTACATTTTTTAAAGAAAGCATAAAAAATGCAAGAGCAGAAAAAGATGCTAAAATAGCTTCACTTCAATTAGAAGCAGAAAACGAGGAAGATATAGACAAACGTGAAGATATTTATATTGCGATTGATACTTTAGAAAAAGAAGCTTATGATATTTCGGAAAAAACCTTGATGGAAATTCTTCCAGAAGCTTTTGCAGTAGTCAAAGAAACGGCCCGTCGTTTTAAAGAAAATGCTCAAATTCAAGTTACTGCAACTGCAAAAGATCGAGAACTATCTGCCGCTAAAAGTTACATTACTATTGATGGAGATAATGCTATTTGGTCTAATTCATGGAATGCAGCTGGAAAACAAATTACTTGGGATATGATTCACTATGACGTTCAATTAATTGGCGGAATGGTTTTACACGAAGGCAAAATTTCCGAGATGCAAACCGGTGAAGGAAAAACATTAGTTGCAACTTTACCCCTTTACTTGAACGCCTTAACAGGAAATGGGGTGCATCTTGTAACCGTAAATGATTATTTAGCCAAACGTGATAGCACTTGGAAAGCACCGTTATTCGAATTTCATGGCTTGACTGTAGATTGTATTGATAATCATCAGCCTAATTCTGAAGGCAGAAAAAAGGCATACGATTCTGATATCACTTACGGAACAAATAATGAATTTGGTTTTGATTATTTGAGAGATAATATGGCGCATTCTCCAGAAGATTTAGTACAACGCAAACACAATTATGCCATTGTTGATGAAGTAGATTCTGTTTTAATTGATGATGCTCGTACGCCCTTGATTATATCTGGACCAGTTCCACAAGGGGATCGTCACGAATTCACAGAGTTAAAACCAAAAATCGAAAACTTAGTAAGTCTTCAAAGACAATTAGCCAATGGCTTTCTATCTGAAGCAAAAAAATTAATCGCAGCAGGAAATACAAAAGAGGGTGGTTTTTTATTATTAAGAGCACACCGAAGTTTACCAAAAAACAAAGCCTTAATTAAGTTTTTGAGTGAAGAAGGTATTAAACAGTTACTTCAAAAAACCGAAAACCAGCATATGGAAAACAATAATCGCGAAATGCCTAAAGTTGATGAAGCTTTGTATTTTGTGATTGAAGAAAAAAACAATCAAGTTGAATTGACCGATAATGGTATTAAATTTCTTTCTGGCGATACCGATAGCAATTTTTTTGTATTACCAGATATCGGAACAGAAATTGCAACCATCGAAAAGAAAAATCTTTCTAAAGATGAAGAAGCTGAAGAAAAAGAAAAGTTATTTCAAGATTTTGGTGTCAAAAGTGAGCGTATTCATACTCTGACTCAACTTTTAAAAGCCTATTCCCTATTTGAAAAAGATGTCGAATATGTTATCATGGATAACAAAATTATGATTGTCGACGAGCAAACGGGTCGTATCATGGAAGGTCGTCGATATTCTGACGGTTTGCACCAAGCTATTGAAGCAAAAGAAAATGTAAAAATTGAAGATGCTACTCAAACATTTGCAACAGTGACCTTGCAGAATTATTTCAGAATGTACAACAAATTAGCTGGTATGACCGGAACAGCAGTAACGGAAGCTGGTGAGTTTTGGCAAATTTATAAATTGGATGTGGTTGAAATTCCAACCAACAAGCCGATGACCCGAAAAGACAAAGAAGATTTTATATATAAAACTACTCGTGAGAAATACAATGCTGTAATTGAAGATGTAACCGCTTTATCTAAAGCTGGAAGACCAGTCTTGATAGGAACAACTTCGGTTGAGATATCGGAACTATTGAGTCGAATGCTAAAAATGCGTGGTGTTACTCACAATGTTTTGAATGCTAAAATGCACAAACAAGAAGCACAGATTGTAGAAGAAGCGGGTAAACCAGGTGTTGTTACTATTGCCACCAATATGGCGGGACGTGGAACCGATATCAAGTTAACACCAGAAGTAAAAGCAGCTGGAGGTCTAGCTATTGTTGGGACAGAACGTCACGATTCTCGTAGAGTAGACCGTCAGTTAAGAGGTCGTGCGGGTCGTCAAGGAGATCCTGGTAGTTCACAATTTTATGTTTCACTTGAAGATAACTTAATGCGTTTGTTTGGTTCTGAACGAGTGGCAAAAGTAATGGACAGAATGGGATTAGAAGAAGGCGAAGTAATTCAACATTCTATGATGACAAAATCTATCGAAAGAGCACAGAAAAAAGTTGAAGAAAACAATTTTGGTGTTCGTAAACGTTTATTAGAATATGATGATGTGATGAATGCACAACGTGAAGTAATTTACAAACGTCGTAGTCATGCTTTGCATGGAGAACGTTTGAAATTAGATATTGCTAATATGCTTTATGATACTTGCGACTTAATAGTGAGTAACAATAAAAAAAATAATGATTTCAAAAATCTTGAATTTGAATTGATTCGTTATTTTTCTATTACTTCACCTGTTACTGAGAGTGAATTTAATAAACTATCGGAAACAGAACTCACTAGTAAAATTTACAAAGTAGCATCTTCTTATTATGCTGAAAAAACAGCTCGTAGCGCTAGAGAAGCCTTTCCAATTATTAGTAATGTGTATGAAGATAAAAACAATCAATTTGAACGCATTGTTGTGCCATTTACCGATGGAGTGAAATCACTAAATGTTGTTACAGATTTAAAACGTGCCTATGAAACTAATGGAAATCAATTGATTGCTGATTTTGAAAAAAACATCACCTTAGCTATAGTTGATGAAGCTTGGAAAAAACATTTACGCAAAATGGATGAGCTAAAACAATCAGTTCAATTGGCAGTTCACGAACAAAAAGACCCTTTACTTATTTATAAATTTGAAGCATATAATTTATTTAGTTCGATGTTGAATGGTGTTAATAAAGAAGTGATTTCATTTTTATTTAAAGGAGATTTACCTCAGCAAACCGCCCCTCCTATTCAAGAGGCAAAAGTAGTACGCCAAAAAGAAAATTACAAAACCAGTAAAGACGAAATCGTTTCTAGCGAAAGTACAAATAAAGAAGCCAGGCAGACGCAACAACGCCAGGTGACTGAAACCATAGTTCGCGATCAACCTAAAATTAATCGTAATGACACTGTTACCATTCAAAATGTTGCTAATGGTCAAGTTCAAGAAATGAAGTATAAGAAAGCTGAAAGCCTTATTGCAAATGGAACTTGGGTTTTAGTCTCTTAAAAAAAATTTAAATTTTTAATCCCCAAATTGCAAGAATTTGGGGATTTTTTTTTAAAAGAAAATAAATAGTGAATGGTATATAAAAACTTTTAAAAAATAAAAAAAACGACTAAAATTTAATTTTCTATTTTAGTTTTTTATTTGAATCATAAGCTTAAACTCCATTTTATAATCTTCCATAAAGTAGCCATTTCCGATAAAAAGATTTTCTTCGGCAACGATTTCAAAACCCATTTTTTGATAAAAAAGATAAGCTTTGTTGAATCTATTGACGTTTAATGAAATTTTTTCTGACCTGTTTTCTTTAGCTAAAGCTAATATTCTATCCAACAGCAATTTACCCAATCCTTTACCCTGATTTTCTGGAAAAAGGTATAATTTATGCAATCGGGTGGAATTGGTATCCAAATAATGATGCTCATAAGAAGCAAAACCTATCGAATTTTCAAATTCATTTAGTAGTAAAAAACGATGGTTTTTGTTTAAATAATTATCATTCAACACAGGGTTTGAATACATGGCTTGCAACATATACTCTATTTGGGCTTTCGATAAGATTTCTCCATAAGTCGACAGCCATGTTTGACGCGCAATACTTTCTATTGTTTCAAAATCTTTGGGTGTTGCAATGGTAATTGTAATCATTATGACAAAAAAATATTAATCCAGTTTTCCATCAAAATGAGCCATCCATTTTCCTTGGACTTTCATGACTTGCTCAATCACATCGCGAGCAGCACCATGACCACCAATAATATGAGAAATGTAATTAGAAATGCTTTTAATTTCTGGACTCGCATCTTGAGGACAACTTGGCAAACCTACTAATTGCATCACATGATAATCTGGAATATCATCACCCATATACAATACATGCTCAGGCTTTATGTTGTAAAGCTCAATGTATTCTTTAAAAGTTTCTACCTTGTCAGGGGTTCCAAGATGAATATCGGTGATGCCTAAATTTCGCAATCTCACCCGAACACCTTCGTTGCTTCCTCCAGAAATAATACACACATTATACCCGCTTTCTACGGCGGCTTTCATGGCATATCCATCCCGAATATTCATAGTTCTAAGAATCTCCCCTTCATTGGTTACAAAAACTGATCCATCGGTTAACACGCCATCTACATCAAAAATAAATGTGGTAATATCGTTCATTCTTTCTTTATAACTTCTTGCCATTGTGTTGTATCGATTGGGTTAGGGTTTTATAAATTGTATTTTGATTGTCGTCGGTTAAAAAATGTAAATGCCGCTCAATAGTTTTCGTATCGTTTCGAATTGCAGGACCTGTTTGAGCTTCTTTTGGAGAAAGAGTCATCACTTTATTAGCAGTTTCCAGAATTAAAGGTTTTAAAATATCAAAAGATAACTTGTTTTCCAAACATATTTCATGACCTATTTGGTACAAATGATTTACAAAATTATTGACAAAAACTGCCGAAACATGCAAGGCTTTTCTTTGTACTTCACTTATTTTTTGAACTTTATCCGAAAGTATGTGGGCTGATTTTTCTAACAGCTTAAAATCTGAATCATGTTCTGTTTCTATGCAAATGGTTATTTCGCTAAAATCTACCATTCTTTTTTTTGAAAATGTCTGCAAAGGATAAAACACACCTCTCTTATTCTTTTTATCCAAAAGCTCCATAGAAACGCTTCCTGCAGTATGAACAACTAATCGATTTTCAAACGGTAATTGCGATGAAACCAAAGCAATAGCATTGTCAGAAATCGCTAAAATATACAAATCAGCCCTAACTAAATTAGCTAAATCACTAGTGATTTTAGTAGTATCAATTAAATGTGAAACAGCATCTTTTTGTCTTGAAAAAACCTGAATCAAATCAATATCTTTGCTATTAACAAAAGATTGAATTAAATTTTGGGCTACATTTCCAGAACCAATAATTACTACTTTAATCATTTGACAAAATTAACAAAAAAAACAGTAAAAAAATATCATATTCAACAATCCATTTTGGTTTAAATTAACAATTGTACCAATAATCTAATCAACAATTTTGAGTACTTTTGTACCACTTTTTAAAAACACAATTCTTTACCGATGAATTTTAAATTAAGTTCTATTTTATTATCAACACGCTTAATGGCTATTTTGTTTATTGGTTACGCTGTAGCCATGGCAACAGGCACCTTTATAGAAAGCAAATACAATACCGATACAGCAAAAATTTGGATCTATGATGCTTGGTGGTTTGAGGCAATTCATCTTTTTTTCTTGATTAATTTTATTGGAAACATAAAGCGATACCAATTATTAAAAAGAGAAAAATGGGCTACATTATTACTTCATTTATCTTTCATATTAATCCTTTTAGGGGCTTTTGTGACTCGTTATATCAGCTACGAAGGCATGATGCCTATTCGAGAAGGTGCTGCCGAGAATAAATTTTATTCCGACAAAACCTATTTAACCCTTTTTGTTGATGGCGAATACAAAGGCGAAATGAAACGTAGAGTTTTCGAAAAAGAACTATTGCTTTCTCCGGTTACCAATAATACTTTTTCTGTTTCGAATGAATTTGCCGATATTCCTTTCGAAGTGGAATATGAAAATTTTATTTTGGGTGCCAAAGAATATGTAAAACCAGACAATAAAGGGGATTTATACTTGAAATTAGTCGAAGCTGGCGAAGGCGGAAGAGAAGAACATTTTTTAAAAAGTGGAGAAGTTCAAAATATTCATAATGTACTTTTTGCGTTAAATAAATTCACAAAAGGGGCTATAAACATCAACACCACAGGGAAAGAATATACCATACAAACTCCATTCGAAGGAAATTTTATGCGAATGGCAGACAAGTTTCAGGGTTTGGTAAACAAAGATGTTGTTCAACCACTAATGATGCGTTCCCTTTATAGCATTGGCGAAAAACGTTTTGTTTTTCCAGAACCAGTTATAAAAGGAATTATTGATTATGAATCCAAAAATGATTTTAAAGAAAAAAAGCACCAAGATGCGCTAGTTTTGAAAATAAAAGCCGAAAATCAAGAACGAAGTGTAACTCTTCTGGGGTCTAAAGGGAAAGTTGGCGAATCCAAAACTGTCAAAATTGGAAATCTTGAATACACCGTTTTCTACGGTAGTAAAGCCTATGAGTTGCCTTTTAAAATTAAGTTAAATGATTTTATTGCTACCAAATATCCAGGTACCGAAAAGAGTTATTCCGCTTTCGAAAGCCGAGTTACCGTGCAAGATTCGATTGAACCATTTGATGCTAGAATCTATATGAATCATGTTTTAGACCACAAACAATATCGCTTTTTTCAATCTTCGTTTGATCCCGACGAAAAAGGAACAGTACTCTCTGTAAACCACGATTTTTGGGGAACTTGCATTACTTATTCAGGCTATTTTATGTTGTTTTTTGCTATGATGGCAATTATGTTTACTAAATACTCCCGTTTTGCTGACGTAAAACGAAAGTTAGATGTAGTAAAAGCAAAAAAAGCAAAACTCACAGCTGTATTTATTTTATTATTTAGTTTGAATGGTTTTGCTCAAAATCACGAAGGTCATGCGCACAAAGAAGGCGAAAATCATGACGTAAATTCGATAATGGAAAGAGCTAAACCCACCGAAAAAGAACTGGAAGCTTCCCTAAATAAAAGTAAAGTTTCTCCTGAACATGCCGCTAAATTTGGACGCTTAATTATTCAAGATGCTGGCGGAAGAATGAAACCCATCAATACTTTTTCGTCCGAATTATTGCGAAAAGTGAGTCATTCTAATACTTACAAAGGCATGAATTCCGATCAAGTGTTTTTGTCTATGACCCAAAACAGTAGTCTTTGGCTGGATGTACCTTTGATTTATATTAAATCCGGAAACGACAGTATTCGAAAAATTATTGGAATTGATGCTAAAGCTAAATTCGCCCCTTTCATTGCTTTTTTTGACAATCAAGGCAATTATAAACTTTCCAAATATTTAGACGATGCTTTTAAAACTGCCAACCCCAATAATTTTGAAAAAGATTTTATAGAAACCGATAAGAAAGTCAATTTGATGGAATCGGCTTTGAGCGGTCGAATATTAAAAATATTTCCCATTCCTAATGACGCCAATAGCAAATGGATCTCTTACCTCGAATTGAATGAATCAGGCTTAAAAGGAATGGATTCTACCTATACCAAAAGTATTTTGCCTTTATATTTTGGCACTTTGGTTGGTGCTACAAAAATAAACGATTACAAAACGCCAAACGAATTATTGGAGAGCATCAATGGTTTTCAGAAAAAATTTGGTTCAAAAGTTCGTCCGTCCGATGATAAGATTGACTTAGAAATTGCCTACAACAAATACGATGTTTTTCAGAAGTTGCCTTACGCCTATTTGTTAGCTTCGGTTTTGATGTTGTTGTTTACGATTCTTCAAATTTTCAAGGAACGAAAAGTTTTCACATTTTTAGTGAATAGTTTTCACGTTGTAATAGGTCTACTTTTTGGTTTACACACCTTGGGATTAATTGCGCGTTGGTATATTTCGGGTCACGCGCCATGGAGTAATGCCTATGAATCTATCATTTATATCGCTTGGGCAACGATGTTTTTTGGTTTGGCTTTCGACCGAAAATCGAAATTGACCGTAGCTTCTGCTTCCTTTGTAACCGCCATGATTTTGACTGCAGCTTATGCCAATTGGATTGATCCCGAAATTGCCAATTTACAGCCTGTATTGAATTCGTATTGGTTGATGATTCATGTGGCGGTAATTGTAGCCAGTTACGGACCGTTTGCCTTGGGTATGATTTTAGGATTTGTATCGCTAGTTTTAATTTTGTGTACCAATGCAAAAAACAAAGCCAAAATGGATTTGAACATTCAAGAAATAACATACATCAACGAATTGGCATTAACTATTGGTTTGATTATGTTGACTATTGGCAATTTTCTTGGTGGACAATGGGCGAATGAAAGTTGGGGTCGCTACTGGGGTTGGGATCCAAAAGAAACTTGGGCTTTAATCAGTATTATGGTCTATGCGTTTGTAATTCACGCACGGTTTGTACCTGCTCTAAGAGGAAAATGGGTTTTTAACCTGATGAGTATGTTTGCTTTCATATCTATTTTATTTACCTATTACGGAGTAAACTTTCATTTGGTAGGTTTACATTCGTATGCCAGTGGCGAAGCAAAATCATTGAGTTGGATATATTATTCGTTGGGAACAATTGCTTTTATTGGAGCTATTAGTTATCCAAAGTATAGAAAATATTACAAGAAATAAAATTAAAAAACTTCCAGTATTTTGAAGGCTGGGAGATTGTGTAATAAAAAACATCTACCATGAAAAACTTATTCATTTTTAGCTTTTGCACTCTCCTTTTTTGGAACTGCAAAGGTCAAACACAAAACAACGAGAGTATAACGAATACACCTATGGAAAAACAAACTATTTATCAATTTAAAGTAGAAGATTTATCTGGAAAAACATTTGATTTTGCTTCCTTAAAAGGAAAGAAAATTATGATTGTAAACACCGCTTCAAAATGTGGTTTGACACCTCAGTACAAAGATTTAGAAGTCCTTTACAAACAATACAAAGACGAAAATTTTGTAATTATAGGCTTTCCAGCTAATAATTTTGGATCGCAAGAACCGGGAACTAATACAGAAATTGCGTCTTTTTGTCAATTGAATTACGGAGTAACTTTCCCGATGATGAGTAAAATATCAGTAAAAGGAAATGATATGTGTGCTGTTTACCAATTTCTTACTCAAAAGAGTAAAAACGGATTACAAGATAGCGAAGTGGCTTGGAATTTTCAGAAATATCTTTTGAACGAAAAAGGAGAATTAGTAAAAGTAATTGCTCCAAAAACATTACCAACAGACAAAGAGATTACAGATTGGTTGAAGAGCTAAACCAATACATTTTAAGAAAATAGATTTTATTTTATAGAATTAAGTCTGTTGGAGTGAACTAACACAAATTTTCACAAATTAATCTGTGTTAATTTGTGAAATTTGTGTTTAAAATTGTAGAAACTAAAAGTAAATAATCTTTAGAGTTTAAAGTGATTAATGCCCTTTATAATTATCCACCGCTTTTCGAACACTTCCGTATTTTGTAAGTAATTCAGAAGCTACAGCATAGGAAACTGGGATTTCACTCATAATCATTTTTACGCCGCGATCTACTAGTTTACTGTTGCTCAGTTGCATATCGACCATCTTGTTGCCTTTCACTTTCCCCAGTTGAATCATTGTAGCAGTCGAAATCATGTTGAG
>NZ_JBJXDQ010000193.1:0-31780 GCF_046155325.1 Flavobacterium sp. | reverse complement strand
GAAGATGACGAAAACAAAGTAATTCACCGCGATGTAAATGGCGTAATTCTTTCCACTGGAGATTCGGTAGTTTTGATAAAAGATTTGAAAGTAAAAGGATCCAGCATGGTAGCAAAACAAGGAACTTCTGTTAGAAACATTCGATTAGATCACGAAAATGCCGAATACATTGAAGGTAGAGTTGACGGACAAACGATTGTAATTATAACACAATACGTGAAGAAAATATAGGTGGTGGTTAGCAGGTAGCAGGTAGCAGGTAGCAGGTAGCAGGTAGCAGGTAGCAGGTAGCAGGTAGCAGGTAGCAGGTAGCAGGTAGCAAAAAAACGAAAACGTCCTGAGAAATCAAGACGTTTTCGTTTTTTTTATGTGTTTTTTTGAATGTAGATGTTTAATCATCTTAATCTGAAATCTGAAATCTACTCCTCCTCTTTCTTAATCACCTTTCTGGCAACTTCAATTTTGAATTTCTTGCCTTTCATTTTTTCATCCTTGATGTTGTGAAGCAAATCTTTAACTTTATTGAATTTTACGGCAGCAAAAGAAATAAAATCCTTTACTTCGATTAATCCCAAATCGCCTTTTTCCAATTTTCCTTTTTGAGAAAAGAAACCCACGATGTCAATTTTATTCAACTTGTTTTTCTTTCCACCACTGATGTATATGGTTTGGAATTCGGGTGGTTTTGGTAAAGTTGAACTGTTTTCTACTTTCAGGACTTGCATTCCGTAATCAATATAATCCAGTTTTTTTTCGCTTTCGTGTGCAATAATATAAGCTGTTCCAGAAGCTAACATTCGAGCAGTTCTTCCATTTCGATGGGTGAACTCATCTTCTTTTAAAGGCAAATGATAATGGATTACATGTTTCATTTCGGGAATATCAAGTCCACGAGCCGCCAAATCGGTGGTGATTAAATAACTCACA
Organism: Flavobacterium sp.; assembly: GCF_046155325.1. Taxonomy (GTDB): domain Bacteria; phylum Bacteroidota; class Bacteroidia; order Flavobacteriales; family Flavobacteriaceae; genus Flavobacterium. The sequence goes on along the minus strand of NZ_JBJXDQ010000193.1, from coordinate 30,853 downwards.
CTTCCGTTTCTAAACTGAATTAAAGCGCGTTCTCGTTCGTCCTGATCCATCCCGCCATGATAATAGGTAGCATAGATTCCTTTTTCGTTGAGTCTCTCGCTGATTCTTTCGGCTGCATCACGATGATTACAAAACACGATTGCCGATTGCGATTTTAAAGAACAAATCAAATTAAACAAACTTCCTATTTTATCTTTCTCTTTCGAAATAATCATTTTTAAAGAGAGATAAGATTCTTCTTCTTGATTTGGAATAAAATCCAAAATAGTCGGATTTACAACTCTTGTATATTTTGGAATTTCAATATCAGAAGTTGCCGAAACTAAAACGCGTTTGTTTAGTTTGGACAACTTCCCAATAATAAAAGACATTTGTTCATGAAAACCCAACTGCAAAGACTTATCAAATTCATCGAGAATCAAGGTTTCAATTTTATCCAAACGAAAAGTTCGTCTGTCGATATGATCGGCGATTCGACCTGGAGTTCCTATCAAAACAGCTGGCGGATTACTCAAATTCTTGATTTCGGTGTCGATAGAATGTCCGCCGTAACAGGCATTGACCTTATAATTAGTTCCCATTTTTTTCCAAACTTGCTCAATTTGCAATCCTAATTCACGTGATGGAACTAGAATCAAACATTGAACAGACAGTATTTCAGGTTTTAACATTTCGAAAATAGGCAACAAGAAAGCCAATGTTTTTCCTGAACCAGTTGGTGAAAGTAGTAAAACGTTATTTTCGCTTAAAATGTTTTCTTGTGCTGCGACCTGCATTTCATTTAGACTTTCGATGCCTAAATTGAGGAGGATATTGTTAGAATGGTGTTTTTTATTCATTTTGCAAATGTAGGGTAAAATTTGGCAGATGGCAGTCCCGAAGCTTCGGGATTAGAGTTTGGATTAGAGAAGTTGGAAGTTAGAAAATAAAATCTGCAATCTACAATCTGAACACTGTTTCAGATAGCTTTCTGAACTGAAAACTGATTACTGCAAACTACTATTTTCTTCTTCAAACAATAATTTTATATTCTCATAAGAATTTTTTAATATTTCGGGAATTTCATTTGGGGCTACCCACAAAACTTTTTCGATACCTTCTTCGATTTGACCTATGGGAATTCCCTCAAAATCAGATTGCATTTCGAACCAATGGGTGATTTTTAGTTTATAAACCCCGTTGCGTTTGAATACATGATAGGTTTTTTGGAGTTTTTTGGTGATTTTTAATTGGTCAACTCCCGTTTCTTCTTCTACTTCACGCATGGCAGTTGCTTCTATTTCCTCTCCTTTTTCAGTTCCACCTTTTGGTAAATCCCATTTTCCTCCTCTAAAAATAAACAAAACCTCCCCTTTTTGGTTGTAAACCAAGCCTCCACCAGCCTTATTAAACGGTATTTTGGACTTCAAAGTTTTTAGAATCTCTTTTTCATCAGGATGATAGAGATAGGCCTTTTGGACTTTGTTTTGAAAAATTTTGACAATAAGTTGCACTATATCAACACTTTCTAACAGGAATAGTTGAAAATTAGTCTCCTTTGAGATTTCATTTGTCAAAAAAAGTGGTTTGTCGTTCACAAAAACTTTATACATTTGTATTATGATATTTAATAAAGATACTGCCGAAAAAACTGCCGAATTACTTTTGCAAATAAATGCAATTAAATTGAATCCTAAAAATCCTTTTACATGGGCTTCAGGATGGCAGTCCCCAATTTATTGTGATAACCGTTTAATTTTGTCATTTCCAATGATTCGAAATTATGTTCGTGATGAATTTGTAAAAAATATAGAAAAACAATTTGGGAAACCCGATGTTATTGCTGGAGTAGCAACTGGCGCTATAGGTATTGGTATTTTGGTTGCTGAAAGTCTAGGATTACCTTTTGTTTATGTTCGTCCTGAACCAAAAAAACATGGAAGACAAAACCAAGTAGAAGGCTTTTTAGAAAAAGGACAAAATGTAATTATAGTCGAGGATTTAATTAGCACCGGTAATAGTAGTTTACTCGCTGTAGAAGCGCTTCGTGCTGCAGGGGCTAATATTAAAGGAATGGTAGCTGTTTTTACATACGGATTTGAAGTTGCAGAATCCAATTTTAAGAATGCTAATGTTGATTTATTTACGCTAAGCAATTACCAAAATTTGCTAAATTTAGCTGTATCCAAAAGATATATAACTGAAGGCGAAGAAGAAACATTAAGAGAATGGAATTTAAGTCCATCAACATGGAGCCTACAAGTATAAAAAATATATAAAAACAAATAATTAATTGAGGATTCGATTGCTTCCGTCACGGCTGACAAATCTTTCTTCGCAATGACAAAAAAATGAATTTAGAGAGCCCTAGAGTTAGTGTAGAAAAATCTGCTCAAGAATTATTTGATTTATTAAGTGATGTTAGAAATTTTGAAAAATTAATGCCTGAAAACATTACTAAATTTGAAGTTATAGGTGACAATTCATTTATTTTTGGATTAAAAGGAATGCCCGAAATAAAACTAATTATAAAAGATAAAGTTTCACCAAGTAAAATTATTCTTGGTGCAGCAAGTGATAAATTACCTTTTACTTTAGAAGCTGATATTATGGCTCTTTCCGAAAATTCATCTAACGTTCAATTACTTTTTGAGGGTGAATTCAATGCTATGATGGCAATGATGATAAAAGGACCCATTGGAAAATTTATAGAAACTCTTGCTATAAATACGCCTAAATTATAAGAGGATTTTTTTCTAAAATTATCATTTATAACTTACAATAGTTTTTTTTAGTATCAATACAACATTTGAATTTCTTTAATTTCAAATTCAACTATCGAATCGTTTTCTAAAATAATTTTGAGTTTCCCACTAGTTGTAACTCCTTGAATGATTCCCATGAATTTTTGTTGGCTTTGTTGGACAAAAGGCATTGGAATACCTTTTTTAAAAAGCAAATTATTGTATTTTAACAAAAATATTTCTTTATTATCCTTCCAAATAAGGCAATTGTATTTTAATTTTTCAACAATTTTAAATAATATCGATTCTTTGTCGAAAGTAGTATTACAAATTACTGCTAATGATGAAGCTTTTGGCAACTGTTCAAAATCTATTTGATTAACATTAAGCCCTAAACCAATTATTGAAATAATTTTACAATCATTTTTAAAACAATTTTCAATCAAAACTCCTCCAATTTTTTTATTGTCTGACAATATGTCGTTAGGCCATTTAATGCTTAATTTAGGAATATCAAAAGTCTGTAACGCTTCAATAATTGTAATAGCTGTTACTATGTTGATTTCAAAAATACGGTTTTTATCAAACAGAAAATCATTAACCAAAACACTCATAATTAGATTTTTAGTAGGCTCAGAGGTCCAAGATGACCCCATTTGCCCCTTGCCTTTTGTTTGATTTTCAGCAGTTACAACAGTAAAATTATCGACAACTTTAATACTCGATAATCCTTTAAGGAATTCATTAGTAGAATCTATGGCATCGAGTTTGATGTGTTTCATGAGAAAAAATTTGTGAAACAGAATTTAATATTATGTTAAGCTTCAAAAATAATCACAAAAAATGGTAACTTTACCAACTTATATTAAAAATTATTCATGACAAAAAAAACAATAAATAATGATGTGCTATTAGCAAACATCATAAAAGGTATTGAAGAAGTAAAAGGAAATGACATCGATATTCTAGATTTAAGAGAAATAGACACCGCCGTTTGTGACTATTTTATCATCTGCAACGGAAATTCAAATACTCAAGTTAACGCCATTGTTAACTCTATCCAAAAAACTGTTTCTAAAGAAATAAAAGACAAACCTTGGCATGTTGAAGGGTCTGACAATGCTGAATGGGTTCTTATGGACTATGTTCATATTGTTGTTCATGTCTTTCAAAAACAAATTAGAGAATATTATAACATCGAGAGCCTTTGGGGCGATGCTAAAATTACAACAATCAAAAATAAATACTAAAAATATTTACCAATAATGTCTAAAAATAACAATCCAAATTCGAACAAATTTAAAATAAGTCCATGGCTAATTTACACAGCTATATTGCTTATTTTCTTATTTATAAGTTACATTACTGGAGGTTCTAATTTATCTGAACCTATCAAGTTAGAACAACCTGAATTTAATACTCTTTTAGAAAAAGGGCAGGTTGAAAAAGTGATAATTTATAATAAAAAAGATGCTGAAATATATTTAAGCGCTGCAGCATTAAAATATCCAGCCAATAAAAAAATAGCTAAAAATATTTTAGACCAACCTAACAAAGGACCTCATTATTTTTTAAATCTAGGTGATGGTCAAATTTTTGAAAGAAAATTAGAAAAGGCTGTTACTGAAGGGAAATTAAAAAATTATAATTTTCAAGAAAGCAATAACTGGAGTGATATCCTTATTAGTCTTCTTCCAATTATTATCATTATTGGGGTTTGGTTATTTATTATGCGAAGAATGTCTGGCGGTGGTGGCGCTGGAGGAGGTCAAATTTTTAATATAGGTAAATCGAAAGCTAAACTTTTCGATGAAAAAACAGATATTAAAACTACATTTAAAGACGTTGCTGGATTAGAAGGAGCAAAAGAAGAAATTCAGGAAATAGTAGAGTTCTTAAAAAATCCGGAAAAATATACTAATCTAGGCGGGAAAATTCCTAAGGGTGCTCTTTTAGTAGGCCCTCCTGGAACAGGAAAAACATTGCTGGCCAAAGCCGTTGCAGGCGAAGCACAAGTGCCTTTTTTCTCTTTATCAGGTTCGGATTTTGTCGAAATGTTTGTTGGTGTTGGAGCGTCTCGAGTGCGAGATTTATTCAAACAGGCTAAAGAAAAATCACCAGCAATAATTTTTATTGACGAAATTGACGCAGTAGGAAGAGCAAGAGGAAAAAACAATATTTCTGGTGGTAATGATGAACGTGAAAACACATTAAACCAATTACTTACAGAAATGGATGGTTTTGGCACAAATTCAAATGTTATCGTATTAGCAGCTACCAATAGAGCCGATGTTTTAGACAAAGCTTTGATGCGTGCAGGCCGTTTTGATAGACAAATATTTGTAGATCTTCCAGATATTCGTGAACGAGCTGAAATTTTCTTAGTGCATCTTGCACCTCTTAAAAAAGTAGAAGGTCTTGACACAGACTTTTTAGCCAAACAGACACCAGGTTTTTCTGGTGCAGACATAGCAAATGTTTGTAATGAGGCAGCTTTGATTGCTGCTAGAAATAATAAAACTGCCGTTGATAAACAAGATTTTCTGGACGCTGTAGATAGAATTGTTGGCGGTCTAGAAAAGAAAAATAAAATCATAACTCCCGAAGAAAAGAAAGCAATTGCTATTCATGAAGCGGGTCATGCAACTGTAAGTTGGATGTTAGAACATGCTGCACCTTTAATAAAAGTAACCATTGTACCACGAGGACAAAGTCTAGGTGCTGCTTGGTATCTTCCTGAAGAAAGACAAATTGTAAGACCCGACCAAATGTTAGATGAAATGTGCGCTACCATGGGAGGAAGAGCTGCTGAAAAAGTAACATTTAATAAAATATCAACAGGAGCACTAAGTGATTTAGAAAAGGTAACAAAACAAGCTCGTGCAATGGTAACTATATACGGCTTGAATGATAAAATTGGAAATGTAACCTATTATGATTCCTCTGGTCAAAATGAATATAGTTTTTCAAAACCATATTCAGAACAGACAGCTATGATTATTGACAAAGAAATTTCGTTACTAATTGAAAGTCAATACGAAAGAGCTATTAAAATATTAGAAAAAAACAAAGATAAATTGAATCAATTAGCCGAAATTTTGATAGAAAAAGAGGTGATTTTTAAAGATGATCTTGAAGCTCTTTTTGGCAAAAGAGAATTTGACGCAAATCTTCAAGAAATTGTGGTTTCATAAAGTTTAAAAAACAATTATTATTTATAAAATCTTAATTCAAAAGTGACTTTTGAATTAAGATTTTTTTATCTTTGAACGTTTTCAAAAAAATAATTAAACTAGAATAGTAGAATATGAGTCTTTTCAGAAAAATTTTTGGCGCTAATAATCCAGCATCTGACATCGAAAAAGATAATGAATATGGTCAATTTATTCCAAATTCAGACTCTCCATTGGACGAAAAATTTATTTATAACTTTAAGAAAAATGGCGGAAAATTTTTATATTGTGAAAATTCATCTGAAATTAAAGAACAATTTGAAAACATTTTAGAAGAGAATGATTGGTTCGAAAAAGAAGCACTATGCCATGAAAGTGATCTTTTTAGTTTACTTGACGAAAATAAAATTAACTATAACAAACCAAAAAATCCAACTTTTTTGTTTGCTAATTGTGAAAATTTAATAGCTGATGAAGGTTCAATTCTTTTTTCCTCCAACCAAATTAAACAAAACAAACCTAACGAACTTCCAATAAATATTATAATTATTGCTGCCATAAGCCAAATTATAGATTCTAAAAGTGACGGTCTAAGTGTCATTAAAAAGAAATATATAAAAGATTATCCTACCAATATTACCACTATAAAGTATTTTGAAAAAGCAGTAGAAGAAAACTTTACCCACTATGGAAGTTCTGCTAAAAATCTATATTTATTGCTTTTAGAAGATTTTTAACATGAATGAAACACTTAAGAGGGCAATATCGGGTGCTATATACGTATTATTGTTATTAGCTTCAATACAGTTTTCAACAAATGAAAATCTTGAATTTTTTTTTATTCTTTTTGGAGTTTTTCTACTAATTGCGGTTTATGAATTTTGTAACCTAACTAAAATTAATAAAATTATTCCAATTGCTATTGCATTTATAAGCTATTTCACTTCATATAAAATTACTAGTGCTACCAATGCAGAACCCTTACTTTATTCATTAAAATTCAATGCAAATATTGAATTAATATTACTATTCATCTGCTTATTAGTATCAATAAAAAGTATATTCTTTTTGTTCAATAAAAAAAATATAACTATTTCATTTCTATCTAAGATTATTTATTTAGTTGGTTATATCATCCTCCCGTTTATTTTTATAACCAAAATACCTTTTGGTTCTAGTGGATATAATCCTAAAATCATTATCAGTATATTTTTACTTATATGGACCAATGATACTTTTGCTTTCATTGTTGGAAAATCAATAGGGAAAAGAAAACTATTTGAAAGTGTTTCTCCAAAAAAAACAATCGAAGGGTTCTTAGGCGGGGTGTTTTTTGCGGTAATAACTAGTTATCTTATTTCTAAATATTATATAGAAATTAAAGAAAGTAATATTTATATTTGGATTATAACCGCTTTAATTGTTGGTGTTTTTGGCACTATTGGCGACTTAATCGAATCTAAATTTAAACGAATAGCTGAAGCAAAAGACAGCGGCAAAATAATGCCTGGACACGGAGGTGTACTAGATCGACTAGATAGTATTATATTTGTAGCACCAATTATATTTTTATTTTACCAAATTCTAAACTATGTTTCATAAAGAAGGCACTCCATCAATTTTAATAGGAATTGTATTTACTAGTATTGTTCTGTTATTATCTGATAAATTTATCAATATTTACTGGCTGAAAATGACTGTTGAGATTGGTACATTTATAGCTCTAATTATAATTTTACAGTTTTTTAGAAACCCTAAGCGAACTGTAATTATCAATGAAAATCAAATAATTGCTCCAGTAGATGGAAAAGTAGTTGTTATTGAAGAAGTTTATGAAGCTGAATATTTTAAAGATAAAAGAATTCAGGTTTCTATTTTTATGTCACCAATAAATGTTCACGTAACCCGTTATGCGCTTAGCGGACTAGTGAAATTCAGTAAATATCATCCTGGTAAATTTTTAGTAGCTTGGCATCCAAAAGCTAGTGAAGAAAATGAAAGAACTACTATTGTTGTCGAAAACAATACTTTTGGCGCAATCTTATACCGACAAATAGCTGGAGCTTTAGCGAGAAGAATTGTAAATTATGCCGAAGAAGGAATGCAAGTAATACAAGGAGAAGATGCAGGCTTTATAAAATTTGGTTCTAGAGTCGACTTGTTTTTACCCCTAGGAACACCTGTTAATGTAGTACTTAATCAAAAAGCGATTGGCGGAAAAACCGTTATTGCTTCTCTATAAAAATGAGCATAAAAGATATAGAAATCCAATTTCAAGAAGCAGTTGAAATTGCTTCAAATATGACTCAAGCATCACTACCACAAGATATGCAATTACGATTATATGCTTATTATAAACAAGCCACATTTGGCACATTAAGCTATAATCATTCTGAAAGTTATGATCTTCGAAACGCTTTTAAAACAAATGCTTGGATACAAGTGAGTCATTTATCAATTGAAGAAGCTAAAGAAAAATATATAGAAATCATAAATTCTTTAGACACAAAATAAATTCAAATTATGAAAAAAATTAAATTCTTAGTATCTATTTTAATACTACTCATAGTTATAGTTTCTTGTAATAAAAAAAAATTAACTGAGGTTGTCGAAGTACCTTTACCCACTGCCGAAGAAAAAATCACAATGGGAGTTCCTGATGATGTAAGTGCAGAAGAAGGAACATTTCAATTGGAAAAAATTTCATATGATTATGAAGAATTAAATCCAAGTATTTCTCCACTCACGCTAGAAATGCATTATTCAAAACATTATTTAACTTATACTAATAATTTAAATAAGGCTATTGCTGAAACCGAATTAGAAGGTTTAACCATTGAAGAAGTTTTATCAAAATTAGACACTAGTATTCCTGAAATTAAAAACAATGCTGGGGGATATTATAATCATTCTCTTTATTTTAAATGTTTATCCCCAAAAACTGATGGGAAACCTAAAGATACATTAGCTACTGCAATTACTAAAAAGTTTGGTTCTTTTGAAGACTTCAAAGCAACATTTAAGGATGAAGCTACAAAACAATTTGGTTCAGCCTGGATTTGGCTAATTGTTGACAATTCAGGAGAACTTCAAATTACAAGCACACAAAATCAAGATAACCCTTTGATGAGAAATGCTTTAGTAAAAGGCAAACCAATTTTAGCTTTAGATTTATGGGAGCATTCCTATTACCTTGACTACCAATACAAAAGAAAGTTTTATGTAGATGCATTTTTTAAAGTTATCAACTGGAAAAAAGTGAACGAAAATTACGAAGAGGCGATAAAGAAGTAAAACTTCAATACCAACCAATCAAAAAAAAATCAAAATTTAGAGCTCTTGCAAGGTATATTTATATTTTACTCAATTCATAAATAAACGATTCTGAAGGCCCAATGACTATTTGTACTCTTCCTTCCCCATTTTCTACTCTCATTAATACTTTATTTATTCTGTATAATTGATCAGTTAATATATATTCTCCGTCATTCAAATTCCATTTTTTAATAATATCTGTTGGAATTATTAATTCAAAATTACTAGTTGCTAGCCAATAAAAATTCGTTACTATGATTAATTTTTGAGCATTAGACCATCGGACATAAGAATAGATAGCAATGTCATAACCTGATGATATATTACGATTAGCCGATTGTATTTCTTGAAAATTTCCCATTAATGCTGAACTATTAATCGTGAAATTGAGTAACCTTTTATAAAAATCACGCAAGCTTTTTTCATGCACAGAGAGTTGCCCTCCATCGAATTTACCTTCATTCATCCAGCGCTGATGACTTGGTACTCCTACATAATCAAAAATTGAAGTCCTTGAATGTGTTCCGAAACCTGCATTTTCATTTGCTGACTCACCAACTTCCTGACCAAAATAAATCATCGTAGGTGAAGTACTGATTGTTGTAGAAACTACCATTAAAGGTTTTCCTTTTTCTAGTGTTCCTGCAAATTCAGGGCTAGTTAATCTTTGCTCATCATGGTTGTCCAAAAAATTCAACATTTGATGCTCAATATCTTCTAATTCGCGACGGATACTAGAAAGTTCATCTGGCCATGACCGACCTTGAATAACGTCTTTCAATTTATCATATGTTCCTACTTTGTCATACAAATAATCCATTTTACCTAATCGAAGATAATTTCGATATTCATAAGGATTATAAACCTCAGCCATCAAAAAAGCATCAGGATTAGCCACTTTTATAGCTGAATTAATATAACTCCAAAACTCAAAAGGCACTAATTCTGCCATATCGTATCGAAAACCATCAACACCTTTTGCAGTCCAATACAAAGCAATATCCATGAATTTTACCCATGAATTTGGGACGCTCTTATCTTGCCAAAAATCAAAATGTTCTTGAAAAGATTTATTTTCGTATCCCCAAGGTAGTTCATAAAAATCTTTTGATCCATCAGGACGAATTCCATAATTTACCTTCACTGTTTCATACCAATCATTAGGATCTGGTTTTGCCATTCGAGATCCATTTCCTGTCCATTTTGTTGGATATTCTTCAAATTTACCATGAATATTTGGGTTGAACTCGCCATTGAGTGGCAGATCGATATCTGGTAACTCAAAACTACAATTAGGGATGTAATAAAAATTATTATCACGGTTATATTCAACTGAAACATCATCATCTGCACCAAAATCTTGAACTCCTTTTGGGTTTGTTATACCCTTGTATTTTCTGGCTACATGATTAGGGACAATATCAATTATTACTTTCATGCCAACATTGTGGGTTCGAGAAATTAATGCTTCAAATTCTTCTAATCGTTTTGCTGGATTAACTGCCAAATCTGGATTCACATTATAATAATCTTTCACGGCATAGGGTGAACCAGCACGTCCTTTTACGACCTCAGGATTGTCATTGGAAATTCCAATTGAAGTATAATCGCGAATCAATGCATGGTGGGGTACTCCAGTATACCAAATATAAGTTACTCCTAAATCCTTGATTTCCTTTAAAGCTTTAGATGTGAAATCTTTAAACTTACCTACTCCATTTTCCTCAATGGTTCCCCAAGGTTTATTGTTAGTGTTTTTATTTCCAAACAAACGGGTAAAAACTTGATAAACTACTATTTTATTTTTGACATACATTTATATTGGTTGTTTTTTTTTTTAATCCTTTATTCTAAAAAGAAAGTTCCTTTTTTTGCAACAATAGCTATTTTTTTTTTGATGAAGAACTTTTTAAGCATTTTTTTACCATAAAAGATAAAATTCTAATTCTAAATGATATTTAATCTTTTTTTGGTTTAATTCCTCGAAGCTCGGCTTCTATTTTTTTTCCATAGATTAAAAAAGATTAAAAAAGATTTTTTAAAATCTGTGGATCTGTGGCTTTTATTTTGCTAATACCAATGGGGCTATGCCCCGATGTGGTTTATTAAAAGTCAATAAGACTAGAAATAAATAGAAAGAAACATTAGTTTAAGGTATAAATAAATCATAATATTTTTTAAGTTTACCTCCTTTTTTATAAATTTAGCCAATAATATTGCATTATAGAAAATTCTGTTTGTAGACTTGAACTTTATTTCTAATTCATTAATTTTTTTACCTTCAAAATATATAAATTGAATAACGATTTTCTAAAATACCAAGCCCAAACCTCTCCCTATCCATTAGGTATGGAAGTAGCTTATGCCAAAGGATCCTATATTTTTGATATTAACAACAAAAAATATTTAGATTTTACAGCGGGGGTTTCAGCATGCACATTAGGACATCAGCCATTGCGAGTAAATCAAGCAATAAAAGATCAGCTAGATAAATATTCTCACGTTATGGTATATGGTGAATATTCTCAAAGTCCCGCAGTTGAATATTGTAAATTATTAGCATCACTCCTACCTGATCCATTAGAGAAAACATATCTTGTAAATTCGGGAACCGAAGCTATTGAGGGAGCATTAAAACTTGCTAGAAGAGTAACTGGACGAAGCCAATTAATTTCTTGCCATAATGCCTATCATGGAAACACGATGGGATCATTAAGCATTATGGGTTTTGAAGAAAGAAAACAAGTTTTCCGCCCTTTACTGCCCGATGTTGATTTTATCACTTTCAATAATGAGGCTGATTTAGAAAAAATCACTACAAAAACTGCTGGTATTATTTTAGAAACCATTCAAGGCGGTGCTGGATTTATTCAGCCAGAAAATAATTTTTTGGAAAAAGTGCGTAGACGTTGTTCAGAAAATGGAGCAATGATGATTTTAGATGAAATTCAACCTGGTTTTGGAAGAACAGGTAAACTTTTTGGGTTTCAAAATTATGATATTGTTCCTGATATTCTTGTAATGGGAAAAGGAATGGGAGGCGGAATGCCTGTTGGAGCTTTTACGGCATCAGCAGCAATGATGGATTTATTATCTCATAATCCAAAATTAGGACATATAACTACTTTTGGAGGACATCCTGTCATAGCGGCAGCCTGCTTGGCTACATTGCAAGAAATTACACAAACTAACCTAATTAATGAAACCTTAGAGAAAGAAAAACTCTTCAAATCACTTTTGGTACATCCTTTGATTAAAGAAATTAGAGGAAAAGGATTAATGTTGGCAATTATGACCGAAAGCGATACCATTACAAATAAAGTAATTCTAGAATGCCAAGATCGTGGACTTATTTTATTTTGGCTACTTTTTGAAGCTAATGCCGTCAGAATTACTCCGCCTTTAACAATTTCTAATGATGAAATTAAGGAAGGTTGTGCAATTATTATTGAAGTAATGAATGAGATTCAATTATCAACTGATAATTAGATTTTTAAAATTAATTTCTGTTAATTAAATTGTTCAAAAGAATTCTAAACTATCCCCAACTTAACAACAAGGTTTACTAATTTTATTATGGGAAAACTCAAAAAATAAAGCTATGCAATTAAGCAACGAGGAAGAAGAATATAACTTATCCCTATCCAAATTTGAGTCAATGTTGAAAACCAACAAAGTCCTCTTTTTTGATTCCGAAGAATTCGAAGATATCATCTTACATTATCTCGATATGGGTAAGCCCGCACTGGCAAAAAAAGCTTTAAAATTAGCTTTAGAACAACACCCAAAATCCACTGGTCTAAAATTGGTCCAGGTTGAAATGCTTGTCTATGATGACAAACTTGAAATAGCTGAAAAATTATTGAACGAAATTTACGCTATAGAACCAACAAACGAAGAAATTTACATTCAAAAAGCGAATATTTGTTCCAAAAGAGATCAACATGAAAAAGCTGTTGAATTACTTAAAATTGCTTTAAAATACACTGATGATTTAGCCGATGTATATAATTTAATAGGAATGGAATATCTATTTATGGATCAACTTGAATTGGCCAGAGATAGTTTTATCCAATGCCTAGAAGTTGATCTTGAAGATCAATCGGCATTGTATAATGTTGTTTATTGCTTTGAATTTCTTGATCAAAATCAAGAAGCCATTACTTATATAAAACAGTATATAGACAAAAATCCATATAGTGAAATCGCATGGCATCAATTAGGTCGTTTACATTATGGCGTAAAAGAATATGAAAATGCTATACTCGCATTTGATTATGCGACCATAATTGATGATGAGTTTTTAGGCGCATTTATGGAGAAAGCAAAAGCTTTGGAGCGTTTAAAAAAATATAACGAAGCCATAGAATGTTATAAAAGAACTATAGAATTAGATGACCCTACTTCTTATGCATTGCTAAGAATTGGTAAATGCTATGAAAAATTAGGAAATAAGGTTCAAGCATTGAAACATTTCAATAAAACAGTTCATGAAGACCCGCTTTTAGACAAAGGATGGATTGCCATAACCGATTTTTATGTTCGACAAAAAAATTTCCAAAAAGCATTAGACTTTGTAAACAAAGCTTTGGGAATTGATAATCAAAATCGTTTGTATTGGAAAAGGTATGCGACGATAAACAAACACTTAAATTTATTTGAAGAAGCAGAATTTGGATATAGAAAAGCTGTAGAATTTGGTGATTATCAATTAGACACTTGGTTATTTTGGGTTGACATTCTTCAGTTTCTTGGAGAGTTTGATACTGCCATTCAAACTTTATTACAAGCCTCAGAATATTTTCCTGAAGAAAACGAAGTAGAATATCGATTGGCGGGTTTATATTTTATGATACAACAAACTACCAAAGCAAAATTTCATTTAAGCAATGCTTTACGTTTGAATTTTAAAAACTATGTTGTCTTAGAAGATTTATTTCCAGTTGTTTGGACTAGAAAAATGGTGCAAAATTACATTGCAAAAAATAATAAAACATAATATCAAAAATGCCACTAAAAAGATTTGGGTTACTTGGACGTAATATTAGTTATTCATTTTCAAAAGGATATTTTACTGATAAATTTAATGTAGAAAATTTAAATAACTGCTCCTACGAGAATTTTGACATAGCTGAAATTTCTGAATTTCCTGAAATAATTGCAAACAATATAAACATTCATGGTATGAATGTAACCATTCCATACAAAGAACAAGTTTTACAATATTTAGACAGCCTATCAAAAAAAGCTTCTTTAATTGGCGCAGTAAATACTATTAAATTTACAAAAAAAGGGAAACTAAAAGGCTACAATACTGACTATTACGGCTTTATGGAATCATTAAAACCTCTGTTACAAAAACATCATAAAAAAGCCTTAATATTAGGAACAGGTGGGGCTTCAAAAGGTGTGGCATTTGCACTGAAAGAATTAAATATTGAATATATTTTTGTTTCTCGAAACGAAACAGAAAATAGGATAACTTATGATCAAATCAACGCGAATACTTTTAATGAATATCAAATTATAATTAACTGTTCTCCAGTAGGTACTAGTCCAAATATTGATAATTTCCCATTAATTCCTTATGAATACTTCTCCGATAAGCATATTGCTTATGATTTAATTTACAATCCAGAAGAAACTCAATTTTTGAAAAAAGCGAAAAATCAAGGTGCAAAAACAAAAAATGGTTTGGATATGCTTGTTTTTCAAGCAGAAAAATCATGGGAAATTTGGAATAAATAAGTAATTATTTTTCATTACAATTTTTTTATCAAAAAAATAAGAATTTAATAAACTAGGAATACTTAAGGTTTATAATTTTCTTTAAAAACATCCTCTGAATGGCATTTTAATGTATTATGTTTATGTAAATAAAAGGTTTTATTTAATTAATATAAACAAAAAAAAGCCTCAAAAAGCCTGACTTATTAAACCAAAACCACTATAATTAATTGTTTTGTTTTGTACTTTAAACAAGCTTTACTACCTTTCGCACTCGAAAAACATAAATGAACCCTTAAACATTTAAAAAAATGTTAGACCAAACGAATGATAACCTGCTTCAAGCAGATGGAAATGTAGTAACAAATTCAGCTGAATCTATTCAACTAGAAAATCCGGTTTTAGAAGATTTACAACCAGCACAAACAAACTCATCCTCTGCTGCAGAAACCGAAGAGATAATTACTCCTGCAATTGAAAACCAGGAAATAACAGAGGATAACAGCGAAGTTATTGAAAATGCTGTTAGTGAAGAAATACCAACCCAAATAGAAGATCCTATTGAAAATACTCCACTGGAAGCAATAGAAACTACTAGCTTTAGCAAAGAAATACCAACACAAGTAGAAGAGCCTATTGAAATTACTTCTCAGGAAGTAGTCGAAACTACTAGCATTAGTGAAGAAATACAGATAGATGAACCTATAGAAATAACCGCAGTAGAAACGATAGAAACCGATACAATTATTGAAGCTATTGCAGTAATAAATGCAGAAGAAAGCGAAGATGAAACCCTGAAAGATCGTCATGAAATACCGATGCTAGATTATGATTCTTTATCCTTAGAATCTCTAGTAGATGAATTAAAAAATTTAGTTACTGTAGAAAAAGTCATGTCGGTAAAAGATCATGTCGAAGAAATTAAAAAATCTTTTTTAGCAAAATATCATCATCTTTTAGAAGAGAAAAAAGAAGAATTCCTTGCCGAAAATCAAGATCCAAATGAAGAATTTCAGTATCAACTTCCTCTAAAATTAATATTTGACCAATATTATTCTCAATATAGAGATACTAAAAACGCACACTTCAAGAGCTTACAAACAAACCTTAAAACAAATTTAGAAAATAGATTAGCCATTGTCGAAGAATTAAAAGAGCTTATCAACCCTCAAACTAATATTAAGGATACTTTAAAACATTTTAATGATTTAAGAGAACGTTGGAAAAATGCAGGAGCAATACCAAAAGACAAATACAATCATGTTTGGAATAATTATCATTTTCATGTTGAAAATTTTTATGATTATTTGCACTTAGACCGAGAAGCGCGAGACATTGATTTTAAACACAATTTAGAACAAAAACAAAAAATTGTTGCTCGTGTTGAAGAATTAGTAAATGAAACTGATATCAATAAGGCTTTCCGAGAATTACAAGATTTACATAAAATTTGGAAAGAAGATATTGGCCCTGTTTCAAGAGAACATAGAGAAGAAATCTGGAATACCTTTAGCGATTTGACAAAGCAAATGCATGATAAGCGCGAAGTTTTATTTGAGCAATTTAGAGGTAAAGAACTTGAAAATTTAGAAAAGAAAAAAGAAATTATTGCCCAAATAGAAGTTCTTGCAACCGAGAAAGTTGATTCTCATTCCCTTTGGCTTGGTCAAGTTGAAAAAGTAGAATCCCTAAGAGCTACTTTTTATGCAGCTGGAAAAGTGCCATTAGAAGTTAATGAAGAAACTTGGGGAGCGTTTAAAACTGCCGTTAGAAATTTCAATTCTTTCAAAAATTCTTTTTATAAAGACATTAAAAAAGACCAAAACAACAATCTGAATCTTAAAATGGCTCTTGTTGCTAAAGCTAAAGAATTACAAGAAAGCACTGATTTTGCTGCCACAACACCAATTATGAAGCAAATTCAGGAAGAATGGAAACAAATAGGTCATGTTCCTAGAAAATTTTCAGACAAGATTTGGTTAGAATTTAGAGGAGCCTGTAATCATTATTTTGATAAATTAAAAGAACAGAAAAAAGAAGAAAACGTTGAAGAGGTTGAAGCTTTTGAGAAAAAGAAAGCCTATTTAGAAACACTTCGAGAGTTTCAATTAGTGGGTGAGCATAAAACCGATTTAGATGCCATCAAATTACATATCGAAACTTGGAAAAGTTTTGGAGCTGTACCAATTAATAGAAGACATATTGAAGGTAAATTCAATAAAATTTTGGATGTGCTTTTCGGAAAATTAAGTTTGAGTAAAAAGGATAATGAAATGATGCGTTTCTCTAATAGAATCGATCAGCTTTCAGAATCTAATGACACCAGAAAACTAGAAAACGAAAAGATTTTCTTAAGTCGCAAAATTGAAGAAATTAAAAATGAGGTTTTCCAATTAGAAAATAACATTCAATTTTTCACCAATACCAGAAATGCTAAAAAAGAAAATTCGATAGTTTTAGAAGTTCGTAAAAACATTGCAAAACTGAAAGAAGAAATGGAACTTTTAAAAGATAAACTAAAACAAGTTAAAAGTTTAAATCAAGGGTAATTCTATATAAATTTAAATTCAAAAGCCTCATTCTAATCATAAAAATGAGGCTTTTTATATTATTTGGCAATAAAAAGTACTCAATTATTACATAATACTCAGTAAAAACCTCTTTACTTTGCAGAGCAAAACAAATCTTTACTACTATTGAAATTCAACAAATACGTTTCTAATTTAAAATCATAGATTTTCAATTACATTTTTTTGGCTTCCTCCCAAAAAACATCCATTTCAGCTAAGGTCATATCCATTAACGGTTTTCCTAATTCCCCTGCCTTACTCTCTAAATATTGAAATCGTTTAATGAATTTTTTATTGGTACGTTCTAAAGCATCTTCGGGATTGATATTTAAAAATCGTGCATAATTAATCATCGAAAATAAGACATCACCAAACTCCGCCTCTATCTTATCTTGATCTCCAGCCCGAACCTCAACTTGTAGTTCTTGTAATTCTTCTTGTACTTTGTCCCAAACTTGGTGTGGCTCTTCCCAGTCAAACCCTACTCCTTTTACTTTATCTTGAATTCTACTTGCTTTTACAAGAGCTGGTAAACTTTTGGGAACGCCTTCTAAAACTGATTTTTTACCCTCTTTCAATTTTAATTTTTCCCAATTCTGTTTTACTTCTTCTTCATCTTTTACCACAACATCACTATAAATATGAGGATGACGATGAATGAGTTTTTCGCAAATTTCGTTACACACATCGGTCATGTCAAAATCGTTAGTTTCGCTTCCTATTTTGGCATAAAAAACAATATGCAATAACAAATCTCCCAATTCTTTCTTAACTTCATTTAAATCATTATCTAAGATGGCATCGCCTAATTCGTAAGTTTCCTCTATGGTTAAATGGCGTAAACTTTGCAAGGTTTGTTTCTTATCCCAAGGGCATTTTTCACGCAAATCGTCCATGATGTTTAATAATCGTTCAAAAGCTTGAAGTTGCGTTTTTTTAGAGTTCATTAGAAAAGTATAGATGAATATTGGGTTTAGATATTTAGTTTTGTACAAAACATAATTATTGTAAAAATAAGAAATCCTGTCAGGAAAAACCGTGACAGGATTAAAATATAATATAGAAAGTTAATTACTCTTTCTTAGCTGGAGATTTTTTAGCTGGAGCTTTGGCTTTTTCGGCAACTACTTCTTCGACTACTTTTTCTAAAACTTCTTCGGCATTCTCAATTATAGGTTCTTCTTTTGAAACTAAATCTTTAGATTGTAAAATGTTATACCAATTAAGTACTTTTTTAATATCAGAAGGATATACTCTTTCTGAATCATACTGCGGCAATATTTCCATGAAATAAGCAATTAGCTTAGCATTGTCTTCTTTATGAGAAATTGCTGGACCACAATCTTCTTTAATGGCTATGTTTCTCATTACTTCTGATAAAGGCTTTTCACCTTCAAAGGTGTAAATAGATATTTCAGACAATAAACTAACATTTACTTTTAATGAAACCGTCATTTTTTTTCCATCGAGTAAAGACTCTACTAAAAATCCGGTACGAGTTTGAACTTTTAATGCAAATAAACCTGGTTTTCCTGCTATTGATAATATTTTTTCTAAATTCATTTTTAAGATTTATTATTTATTTGGGGTTATAAAATCAGTATTTTTTATCTTCCTTTTTTGTTGCAAAATTTCATTCGGTAGTCTGGTCTTGTTTTTCCGTCCATAATATTTTGCAACTTTTTCTTAATTAATTGTTTTTTTAAGGACGAAATTAAATCCGTAAACAAAATACCTTCGATATGATCATATTCATGTTGAATAACTCTAGCAATTAGACCATCAAACACTTCGGTTTTTAAGACAAAGTCTTCCTCACAATATTCAACAGTTATCTTTTCGTTTCTATAAACATCTTCTCTAACTTCTGGAATACTCAAACAACCTTCATTAAAAGCCCAAAGCTCACCTTCTTCTTTTACTATTTTAGCATTAATAAAAGTTCTTCTAAATCCTTTTAGATGAAGTTGTTCTTCGATTGGAAGATCTTCATCATCACCAAACGGAGTGGTGTCAATAACAAACAATCTTAAACTTAATCCAACTTGTGGAGCGGCTAAACCTACTCCATACGCATTATACATAGTTTCATACATGTTAGCAATAGTTTCTTTTAAGCTTGGGAAATCTCTTGAAATTTCTTCCCCTACTTTTCTTAAAACTGGATCGCCATAACCTACAATTGGTAAAATCATTGTGTATTGAAATTAAGTGTATATCAAAATGGAGGCAAAAGTAAGTAAAATAATGGAATTGAAAATATCAAGGATGATTAAAACATTTTTCGGGTCAAATAATCTTGAAGCATTATGGTTGCAGATATTTCGTCAATCAGCGCTTTGTTTTGGCGTTGCTTTTTGCTTAATCCACTATCTATCATCGTTTGAAAAGCCATTTTTGAAGTAAAGCGTTCATCGACACGAATGACTTTCATGTCCGGAAAATGATTCGTGAAATGCGTTACGAATCCCTTTATAATTGAAGCACTTTCTGACGGTTCTCCGTTCATTTGTTTGGGTTCGCCAATAAGTACCGCCTCAACTTTTTCTTTAGAAAAATAGTCTTTTAAAAAAGCAATTGCTGTAGCAGATGGAATGGTCGTCAAGCCCGATGCAATAATTTGCAGTTCATCGGTAACGGCTATTCCCGTTCGTTTTTGTCCGTAATCAATGGAGAGAATTCTTGGCATTTATAAGGAATTTCTAAGTTTCAAAATTGCTACAACTGAAACAAGTTCAAGGTCATTATCTACTTTAAAAACAATTGTATACCCTTTAAAAACATAATCTCTAATTTTCTCATCCTCAAAATAAATTGATTTTTTAAAAAGAAAAGGATGTTTCAAGTCTTTTTGTATCTTTTTTATTAATTCAATCTTGAATTTCCTAGCAGCAACAGGTTTGTCTTTTGAAATAAAATCAACTATATCGTTCAAATCATAATTAAATTCAATAGTTAATTTAATCCTCATATTTTGATATTGTTGTTTCAAGTAAAATATCTAGTTCCTCAAAAGTAGAATAAACAGCAGTTCCATCATTAATTTTATCAATTCTGGACTGAAGCATTCTTTTTTCTTCTTCAAAAGTTGCTCTCTCGGGAACTATTTTCAATTCATCCGAAGAAAACGAACTCAATAATTCTAAGATTTTGGCTTTGATGTTGGGCTGAAATTCTATTGTTAGGGTTTCCATAATTCAGAAATTTGATATACAAATATAAACATTTTCAATTCAAATAGACTTTTTGCTTTTGTTTAAAAATCCTATCTTTGCTCAAAAATTTTACAAAAATGAACGAATTACAACCGATTATAGAACAAGCTTGGGAAAACAGAGCTTTATTACAAGAAAAAACAACTACAGATGCTATTAGAGCGGTTATCGAATTATTAGATTCCGGAAAACTTCGTGTTGCTGAGCCTGTTGGCGAAGGATGGCAAGTAAATGAATGGGTAAAGAAAGCCGTTGTTTTGTATTTCCCTATTCAAAAAATGGAAACCGTTGAAGCTGGGATTTTTGAATACCATGACAAAATGTTATTGAAAAGAGATTATGCCGAAAAAGGTGTTCGTGTCGTTCCTGGAGCTTCTGCTCGCTATGGCGCCTATATTTCTGCGGGTGTTATTATGATGCCAAGTTATGTAAACATTGGTGCTTATGTTGATGCTGGAACCATGGTCGATACTTGGGCTACGGTGGGAAGTTGTGCTCAAATTGGTAAAGACGTTCATCTTTCTGGGGGTGTTGGAATTGGTGGTGTGCTTGAGCCTTTGCAAGCGGCACCGGTAATTATTGAAGATGGAGCATTTATAGGTTCCCGTTGCATTATTGTTGAAGGAGTTCATGTGGGTAAAGAAGCTGTTCTTGGTGCAAATGTTTGCTTAACTGCTTCTACCAAAATTATCGATGTTACTGGCGAAACTCCAATTGAAAGAAAAGGATTTGTTCCGGCTCGTTCTGTTGTAATTCCTGGAAGTTATACTAAAACCTTTGCCGCAGGTGATTATCAAGTGCCTTGTGCTTTAATTATCGGTACGCGTAAGCCTTCTACAGACTTAAAAACGTCTTTGAATAATGCGTTGAGAGAATATGATGTAGCGGTTTAAATAAAACATATTTAAAAATCCAAATTCCAATCGTTCAACTTTTGGAATTTGGATTTTTTTATTACATCAATTTACGTTTCCAATATTTTTTTTTGGTGATTTTACGTTTAAAATCTTTAGTTTTTTTGAGTAATAATTGAGATAACTTCTCTTCGTTTTGACCACTTAATTGGGCATATTTTCTAGCCACAACTTTTACCATTTGTTTAGAAAGCCACATTTTTTTGAAATTATCCAACCGCATTTCTAGAGATAAATCTTCAAATTTCATGCGATTTAAGTCGATTAAGAAAAAATCATAATTCCCATCCCCTGTTTCTAAAATTAAAGTATTTCCGGGTGAATGATCTAAAAAATTAACCTTGGCCTCGTGCATCTTAAACGTAAATTCGGTGAATTGTTCCAAAATTAAATTCCGATTTGGAAATAAAGGATTGTGAATAAGTTCCCGAATCGTAAAATCATAGTCTATTTGTTGACAGATATAAAAACTATCTCCCAAAAAACCTAGACTATTTCTTTCCTCAACATAAGCTATAGGTATTGGAGTTTGAATATGGTGGTCTATCAAATAATTAGCATAATCAAAAGAGCGCTTAGCCTTAGTACTTCTTAAAAAAGAATAAATTATTGATTTAAAAAAACCTGGTTTTTGAAAAAACTTGATATTTACCTTTTCTTCACCAATAAAATTAGATTTAATTGTATTTCTAGAACCTTGAACAATAAGGTTTCCTTCGTCAAAAAAGTGGCTAACTAGTTGAAGAATAGATTTCTCTTTCGTTTTATAATTGGAATTCAGGATAATCTTCACAGTGTTCAATACTTTTTTGGTTTAAAAGTATAAAAAATAGTACTTTGCAACAAGAATTAGTTTTATGAAGTCAACTCTAAATCAAGTTTTTTTTTAAAATATTAATTAAGTAAAGTCGATTTCGTATTAGACCTCTGAAAAATTAAAATTCAAAAACATGAAAAAAATTTTAATTATACAAAATAAGCGAATTGGCGATGTGCTAATCAGTTCTGTAATTGCCAATAACTATAAAATGAAATTTCCAGAAAGTGAAATTCATTTTATGGCTTATGACTTTACTCATGGCGTAATAATGAACAATCCAAACATTGATAAAATCATTAGCATCAATGATAAGGAACTTAAAAAAATACCCGTTTTATTTCAACTCATTCGTCAAATAAGAAAAGAAAAGTATGATATTATTTTTGACCCTTATTCAAAAACGCAAAGTAAACTAATTTGTAAATTTTCTGGAGCAGGACAAACAATTGGTCATAAAAGTCGGAAAAAATTTGGCAACTGGGGTTACTACACGCACCCAGTAACCATATCGAAGGAAAAAACTAAAATCTGCGGCAAGGCTATTGAAGACCGAATTCACTTATTAAGCCAAGTAAGTAATTTTGACCCCATTGATTATGAACCCAAAATATCACTTTCTGAAGAAGAAAAAAAAGAAGATTGGTTAGGACAATATGCCTCAAAAAAAATTATCGTACTTGGTGTTTTGGGAAGCACTCCCCAAAAATCCATGCCTTACAATTATGTTGCTCAAATAGTCGATTATATAGCCTCAAATTATGATGCTTATTTGCTTTTTAATTATGCTCCCCATCAGAAAGAAGAAGCGCAAAAAATATATGAATTGTGCAAAAATAAAGCTAATATTATTTTGGATATTTATGCGCCAAGCATTCGTGATTTTATCAAACTTATGAATCAATGCCATCTATTGGTTTCTAACGAAGGCGGAACGGTACATATTGCAAAAGCACTAAACAAACCAACATTTACCATTTTTTCACCTTATGTAAATAAAGATCATTGGGCGAGTTTTGAAGATGGAATAAAACACCACTCGGTGCATCTCTTAGAAATGAAGCCTGATTTATTTGATAGTTTTACGTTTGAAGAACGCAAAAAAATAGAGAAAAATCCAGATGAGTTATATAAACAATTAACACCGGAATTAATTGTACCAGAATTAGAAATTTTCTTGAAAAATAATTTTTAATTACGAGTTTTATTATTTTTTTAGGATTCCAAAATCAGTCCATTTTTTTCGATTAACCTTGGTTGCTTTTCGAATATTTTTATTTTTTTTAATGGATTCAGGAGTTGCATAACCTCTCGGATGATCTAGATGCAAACAAACCGTACTGTATCTTATTTGTTTGGGCTTGATGCCAAAATTCACTAATCGCTCTCCTAATTCTCTATCTTGTCCGCCATATTGCATTCTTTCATCAAAACCATTAACAGACAAAATATCTTCTTTCCAACCCGAAGCATTATGTCCATTCCAACTTGGTGTTGTAGGTGTTAAAAAATTTAAAAGACCACTTAATAACCCTTTTGAATATACTTTACTGTTTTTGAATGAAACCCGCATACCATTAGACTTTAACCATTTCATATCAAAGCATTGCTCTGAATAAATAGTTTCTTTTTCAATATTTTTAGACAATGCCAAAGGTAATTTATGATAACCACCTGAAAGGAAAAATCCTTCTTCTCGAAATTTAATATGTTGTTCTATAAAATCTGGACGAGGAATACAATCGCCATCAGACATCAAAATATAATTTGTGGTACAGCCTAAAATAGCTTTATTTAATATTTGAGATTTTTGAAAACCGTTATCTTCATGCCAGATGTGAATAATTGGAAAAAACACTTCTTTTTTCATTAGCTCAATCAAATCAAAAGTTTCTTGATTTGAACCATCATCAGCAATAACCATTTCAAAATTACGGTAGGTTTGTGTGTTATAACCCCAAATCACTTTTTTGAGCCAGTCTGGAGAATTATAAGTACTAATTACAACTGAAATATTCTTTTGCATCATGTCGCAAAGATATTTATTTTTTGTTAGATTTGCTTTCTTTAAAAAAAATTCAATGACCCAATTATCAGTAATTATACCTACATACAATGAAATTGATTATATAGAAGATGCTATTAAATCAATTAGTTTTGCTGATGAAATTATTGTAGTTGACTCCTACAGCACTGATGGAACAAAAGAGAAAGCACTATTAATGGGTTGTAAAGTATTAGATCGAAAATTCGATAATTTTTCAGCTCAAAAAAATCATGCTATTAACTATGCAACTGGAGATTGGATTCTATTTATTGATGCCGACGAGCGGGTTTCTCAAAAACTAAAAATTGAAATATTATCAGAAATAAAAAACAGTAAACATTCAGGCTTTAAACTAAGTTTTCCACACTTTTACATGAATAGATTTTTATATCACAAAGTAGATAAAGTTCTGCGATTGGTGAAAAATAATAATGTGAAATTTACTGGTGATGTTCACGAAAAACTACAGATTGAAGGCAGTATTGGAACCTTAAAAAACTTTATGATTCATTATACCTACAAGGGTCTATTTCATTTAATCCAAAAAAAGGATTCCTATGCTTGGTTTCAAGCCAAAACATCCATAAACAAAGGAAAAAGAGTCACTCTCTTTCACTTATTTTTTAAACCACTTTACCGTTTTTTTTCATCTTATATTTTAAAAAGAGGTTTTTTAGATGGTGTTCCCGGACTAGCTTTAGCCAGTATCAATGCCTACGGTGTTTTTTCACGCTATGCAAAAATGATTCTTATTGAAAAAAATATTCATTAATAAGGTTAAAACAATCGAAGTTTACCTATTCTTAATTTCCATTTAAATACAAACAAATTATCTTCTCCTTTGATATCTATTCGTTGAATCTCATACTTATTTTTAAAAGGAAAATGATTTACTCGATTACCAATTCTAAGTGCCATTTTGATTTTATTTTTCTCTAAAAGTTGAAAAAAATCTTTTTTCTGGTTTTCTTTTTTAGGATAATTACCATAAGGATAGGCTAACGCTGGAAAAACTTTCAAATCGTTTTTACTTATAAATTCAAAAGATTTATCAAAATCATCTTGAATTTCATTCTTATTCAATTCGGAATATTTTTTATGAGAAAAAGAATGATGTCCCAATTCGACACAATCAGGATCTAATGATTTTAATTGTTCGATTGTCATAATTTTTTCAGAACCTAAATTCCACGAATCAGAACTTCCAATAAAAGAAAACGGAACAAAAAAAGTAGCTTTAATATTATATTTTTTTAATAACGGTAAGGCATATAACAATTGATTTTCAGTAACATCATCAAAAGTTAATACTACTGATTTACTTGAAATAGAATTTTTATTATCTAATTCGGAAATAAAATAAGTGGTGAAATTGTGTTTTACTAAATATTGAAGTTGTTTTTCAAACTTTTGGGAAGCTAATGTCAATCCCCTACTTAAATCTAAGTTAGAACTAATATTATGGTACATTAGAATGGGTAATTTTGACACAATATAAAATTTGAAAATTGTATCGTGTAAAAATATTATATTTGCCTGATATTTCATCTATTTACATGTCCGAAAATAACATAACCCCAAAAATAACTGCCTTAGCCATTACTTTTAACGAAGAAATCAACGTAAAGAGATATGTTGAAAGTTTAGCTTTTGTAGATGAAATTATTTTTATTGATTCCAAAAGCACTGACAAAACAATAGAAATCGCATTAGAAATGGGAGTTAAAGTTATTGAAAGAGAATTTACAAATTTCTCAGACCAACGTAACTTTGCTATTAGTCAGGCAAAAAATGATTGGATTGTTTTTTTTGATTTGGATGAAATCCCAACTCCAGCTCTAGAATCTGAAATTAAAGTAATCATTTCAAAATCAAAAGATTCGATTGCTTTTTTAGTAAAAAGAAACTTCTTTTTCATGGATAAACACATTCGTTTTGGAGGATGGAAAAATGATAAAGCGATACGGGTTTTTAATAAAAATTTCTGTGAATATAATGGAAATTTAGTTCACGAATCTGTTAAAGCTAATGGAAAAATTGGCTTACTTCAAAACAGAGTAAATCATTACAGCTATAAAAATTTTGACAATTACAACAACAAACTAAATTTGTATAGTAAATTACAAGCTCAGAATTTATATCAAAAAAAATTAAAGCCTACTTTTTACCATTTTCTTTTCCGCCCTTTATATCGATTTTTGTGGCAATATTTTTTTAGATTAGGGATTTTGGATCGAAAAGAAGGATTTATTTTAGCCTATATACACTCATTTTCGGTGTTTAAACGCTATTTGCAACTTTGGATGCTGTATAGAAAAATTGAATAGATATGAGCAACTTTCCTACATGTTCTCTAATAACTCCTACTTATAATTGGCCTGAAGCACTGGAATTAATACTCCTAAGCACAATTAATCAAACTGTTTTACCTAACGAAGTAATTATTGCGGATGATGGCTCCAGAGAAGACACCAAACAATTAATAGAAGCTTTTCAAAAAAAAATTCCTATACCACTGATTCATATTTGGCATGAAGACCTCAAAAACAGAAAGCCAAAAATCATGAACAAAGCTATTGCTGCTTCTAAATATGATTATATTATTGAGATTGATGGCGATATCATAATGAATAAAAATTTTATAGAAGATCACTTAAATTTTGCCAAAAAAGGACAGTATTTATTTGGTTCAAGAGTAAATATTCAAAAGAAACTATTAACAAAATTATTTTCTGAAAAAATTATTTCATTCAATCTTTTTTCAAAAGGGATTAAAAAAAGAGGAAGAACAATTCGGATTACTTTTTTGATGAATTTCGCCAAAAGTGTTGAAAAGCGTTCTCGAAAACTTCGGGGTTGTAATATGTCATTTTGGAAAGAAGATTTTATCAAAATTAATGGTTTTAATGAAGATTTAGTTGGCTGGGGAATCGATGATTCCGAAATGATTCAACGATTGCACAATATTGGTGTCAAAGGAAAAAGATTGAAGTTTGCTGGTATTGCTTACCATATCTACCACAAAGAACAATCCAAAATTCATATTGAAATCAATAACGAAATTGAAAAGCAAACTACCGAAAAAAAACTGACTTTTATCGAAAATGGAATTAATCAATATTTATGATGTTTGACATAGCCGTAATATTAATCAACTACAATTCGAGCGAGCATAGCATCAATTGCATACGTTCTATTATAGAAAAAACTTCTAAAAACATCAATTATCAAATTATTATAACTGATAATTGTTCCGAAAAAGAAGATTACCTAAAACTAAAATCCTTTTGCGATGAAACTACTTTTCATAATCTTGAATTGCATAGAAGTAGAATAAACACGGGGTTTGGTGGCGGAAATATGCATGGTGTACAGTTTGCCAATGCAAAGTATTTAGCTTTCGTCAATAATGATACATTATTTATAAATGACTGTTTTTCGATACTAACAAACGCATTAGAAAACAATCAAAATATAGGAATCGCTAGTGCTCAGGCCTATAAAGAGAATGGCGATTTTATGATTTCACTTGATCATTTTGCTTCACCAGCAAGAGAGATTTTGGGTCGAAGTTTTTTAGAATTCATCAATTCAAAAAAACACCCAAAACGGAAGAAAAAATACAGTACTCCGATTCAAGTTAACTTTATACCGGGAAGTTATATGTTTGTTAGAGCAACTGATTTCTATGATATTGGTGGTTTTGACACCAACATTTTTTTGTATTACGAAGAAACCGATTTGTGCATTCGATTAGCAAAAAAAGGTAAATATGCTTATTTAATTCCCGAAGCCGAATTTACCCATTATCACGGAGCCAGTACAGAACAGCGGTCATTAACTATTAAAAAAGAATTGAAGATTTCGTTACTCTACATTACTCAAAAACACTATGGATTTTTTGGACATAAAATAGTTTTGTTATTCTTGATTGTGAAATATTTTTTTAGTAGTATTTTTAAACCTAAAAACTGGTCGTTATTTTTTCTAATTTTGAGCGGTGCTCCAGTATCGAAATCATTAAAAGTAAAACAGAAAATCCAAATTATTCATTAGCCTTGAAATTTCTATTATTTTAAAAACTAATAATGAATAGGAACAAATAGATTAAATTTAAAGCAAGTCATTTAAAAAAGATTTTTTTTGATAGAAATGAAACTATACACACTTAAAATAGAATCAATAAAAAATGAAACTCCAGACAGCATAACACTTTGCTTTAAACAGCCGGGTTTACGTAAGATTAAATATTTATCTGGACAATACTTAACCCTTTCATTCAGAATAAATGGAAGAAAATATCTAAGACCCTATTCCTTATCTAGTGCTCCAAGTATAGATTCATATATTGAAGTTACAATAAAAAGATTGCAAAATGGTATAGTTTCAAACCATATTCTTGACAATTTACAAGTTGGTAATCTAATCGAAGTAATGGAGCCTCAAGGTAATTTTTGTTATATTCCCAATAATAATGATGATGAAATTTATTTTTGGGGTGTTGGCAGCGGAATAACCCCTTTATTATCTATTATTAAGGAGATATTAGCCACTTTCCCTTTATTAAAAATACATTTGATTTATGGAAATAAGAATCCTGAATCAACTATTTTTTTAGAAACCATCAATCAATTGAAAGTATTGTATCCATCAGTTTTTACAATAACTTATTTTTTTAGCCAATTAGATGTTAAGAATAAACAGCCCAATGTTTTTCAAGGAAGAATTAATGAGCAATTCATTTTAGAATTACTTAAAAATAATAGTGTCAATTCTAAACATTACATTTGTGGTCCTATGTCTCTAAAGGACATGATAAAAGAAACATTAAATGAGTTGAATATATCATCGCCAAATGTTTTTTCAGAAGATTTTGAATTAGTCATAAATCCAAAAGATTTTGAAAATATAAATACACAAGAAATAAAAATCAATTTTCAAAATAATAATACATTAGTTGAAGTAGCGAAAGGGAAGAGCGTTTTAGAAGCGGCTTTAGATGCAGGAATAGATTTACCATATTCTTGTCAGACAGGCAATTGTTCTACGTGCAAAGGAACCTTGAAATCAGGCGAACTGAAAATGTTAGGTTTGTCAAAAGATCATATTGATATAAAGAACGGAGAGTATTTATTATGTTGCAGTTATCCCATGACGGACAATGTTTATATAGAAATTTAAAGATTAAAAAAAATATCCTATGAAAGTAGTAATTTTTGCAGGTGGTTTTGGCACTCGTCTTATGGAAGAAACAGAAGCTAGACCTAAGCCTATGGTAGAAATCGGTGGAAAGCCTATTTTATGGCATATCCTTAAAATGTATGAACATTATGGATATAATGATTTTATAATTTGTTTGGGTTATAAAGCCTCTTTTATTAAAGAATACTTTTATAATTATTATCTTCATAATTCTGATGTTACTATTGAATTGGCAAATAACAACATCAAAGTCCACTATTCAGAAACGGAATCTTTTAAAGTAACCTTGATAGATACCGGTTTACATACCAATACTGCAGGAAGATTGAAACGCATTGAAAAATACGTTAAGGATGAAACTTTTATGTTGACTTATGGTGACGGTGTTGCAAATGTCAATTTCAGCGCCTTATTGAAGTTTCATCAATCTCATGGAAGATTGGCAACACTAACTTCAGTTCAAACTCCAGGACGATTTGGAAATTTAGATATTAATGAAATTGGAGAAGTTGGGCATTTTGAAGAAAAACCAATGGGAGACGGTATGTGGATAAACGGAGGTTTTTTTGTGTTAGAACCTGGTATATTTAAATACTTAGAAGGCAATATGACTGATGTACAATGGGAAAAGGGTCCGCTAGGAGAAATCGCAAACGATGATCAACTGGCAGCATACAGACATTTTGGTTTCTGGAAATGTATGGATGCCTTAAGAGATCGTTTAGAACTAGAAGAAATGTGGAGTTCCGGAAAAGCAAAATGGAAGACATGGTAGAAAAAGGATTATTTTTTAAACTACAACAAGCCTACCAAGGGAAAAAAATATTTTTAACGGGTCATACTGGGTTTAAAGGTGCTTGGTTATTAAAAACATTATCCCTTATTGGTGCAGAGGTAAAAGGCTATAGTTTAAAACCAAAAACCAAAGATGATTTGTTTCATTTGATTGAAGGCGATACCATTTGTAATTCTGTGATTGCCGATTTAAGGGACAAAAAACGATTGGAAGAAGAAATCGTGAACTTTCAACCTGATTTTGTGTTTCATTTGGCAGCTCAAGCTTTAGTGCGATTGTCTTATGAAATTCCCACCGAAACTTTTGAAGTCAATGTGATTGGAACTGCAAATGTATTAGATGCAGTTCGTTTAT
>NZ_JBJXDQ010000192.1:0-5659 GCF_046155325.1 Flavobacterium sp. | reverse complement strand
CCGCTGTTTTGATACTAGTAGGGAAGTACGTGTATGATATGAATATCAATCATAATTTCGAAACGATAACCGAAGGAAAAGTCTATAAATCAGGAGTGATTCCGCCTGACGAATTAGAAAGTTATATTAAAGAATACCATATCAAATCGGTGGTCGATTTACGTTTTCCGGGTACAGGCGATGATGTCAATAATCCTGAAATTCCAGCTGAATTGACCGCCGAAAAAGAAGCTATCGAAAAAATAAAAGGCGTAAATTATTTTAATAATGGTTCTGACCAAGTCCCAAAACCTGAAAATCTAAAAACGTTTTTTAGAATCATGGATAATCCCGCCAATTATCCGGTATTGATTCATTGCTATCATGGTGTGGGTCGTGCCGAAATGTACTCGGCTATTTACAGAATCGAATACGAGAACTACACCAACGAAGAAGCGCGAAATAACGTGAGAACCCTTGTAAAATGGAGTTCTTTTGATGATGGTAAACCTAAAGGAGAATTCTTGAAAGGGTATAAATCTAGAAAGGAATTGGAGGAAGGAAAATAATGATTTTCAGTTGAAGCATAAAAAAACTCATTCGAAAGAATGAGTTTTTTTATGCAAATTTCAATTATTCTTTAACTAATTCAAATACCTCACCCTCGGGTGAACCGTATTTTATGGTATTTTTTTTATCAATTAAGGTTCCAATAACTTCATTTGTATTATCACCAGTTCTTGTTTCTTGGGATTTAAAAGTGACAACATTTGAAAAAACGGTGCTATATAGTGTTGAAGGTTCAGGTAATTCATAATCATCCAATACACCATTTCTGTTATAATCAACATGAGCGGTAGACGTCTCGCTACTTACAATGAAAAATAATATAAATTATTAAAAGACAGAATATTGTGTTTCAAATATATTGCAATATAAACTAAAAAAAAAGCCTATTTCTTTTTTGGAATACTCAATTGGATAATGGTTCCTTCATTTTCTACACTATTGATTTCAAAAATTCCATTGTAGTTATGAATTCTCTTTTCAATATTTTCAAGTCCAAATCCTTTTGGGGTTTGGTGCACATTAAAACCAACTCCATCGTCGGTAAATTGAAATCGGTAATTTTTAGAGGAACCATAAAATTCTATAGTTATATGGTTTGATTTTCCATGTTTTATCGCATTATTGATAATTTCTAAACAAATTAGGTACATGTCATAGATCCAGATTTCGTTTATTTTTTCAGGGAAATCATAAGTAAAAAGCTCAATTTTTAAATGTTGTAATCCTGTATTAAGAATATAAATTTGACTTTTTAAACTGTCTAATAATGCTCCATCATCCAGGGATTTGGGTAATATTCGATGTGATATTTCTCTAATATCGGTAGCAAGTTCTTGAATATTGGTATTGGCAAGCGCTATTTTTTCTAGCTTTAAAAGTTGTAGAACATACGCAATTTTACTTCCTAAATCATCGTGAATTATGTTTGCAATATTGCGACGCTCTCTAATTTGTACTTGGGTAATTAAACGAATTGACTTTTCTTTTTCGGCTAAAATTTCAAGATTTAAAGCATTGTTTTTTTGAAAGGTTTCAATATAATTTTTGGTTAATACATACCCAAAAAAAAGAACATCATACAATCCAATATATACCACCAATTCCTCCTGCAAATCGATTTGAACCAAACTAAATGATTTTAAAATAAAAAAAGTTCCCCATAGAAAATGTGGGAGAAAAGCAATGAGAACATAAAGGCTGTTTTTTTTATTTATTTTATAGTTTGTAATTGATGCCAACGTTATTGTTGAAAAAATGATTAAAAAAGCACTGTAGGTGAGATAGAAAAATAATTGTAATAATTTTAAATAATTTATATACAACACCAAAAAACTGGATAGTATTGAAACAAAAATTAAAAGATTACAATAGTAAATAATTTTATGTTTTTGAGGTTGATTCTTTTTTAATTCCAAAAAATCCATCATAAAATAACTTAAACTGATAAACCAAAAACAGGCAGTATAAATTTGCAGTTCACTAAAATATATAAATTCGTTAAATAGTATGTTTTTAAGGTAGTTAGAGATTATTGTAACGTAAAATACAGTAAGAATGGAGTATAAAATATATTTTAAAATCAATTTATTTTTAGTGATAAAATAGAGAATGAAATTGAAAATTAATAAAAAAAGAATACTTCCTAAAAAAAGAGTTATGAAAGATGTTTTTCTCAAGGAACTAATGGATAAATTTTTTTCGTTTTCAAAACTATAAGAAAATTCAAAAAAAGAGATTTCCTTTTTTAATTTAACTTGGATTGTTTTGTTTTCATTAGGCTTTAATGCAATACTGAAACATTGCCCTTTCATAAACGGACTGACAAAATTAGTTCTATCCCCTAATAGCTCTAGTCTATTTCCATCATAAAAAAACAAACTATCAATGTGATTGTTTTCGAAGCACAACCAGGTTTTTACATCATTCTTTAAATCAGTATTTTTTATTTTAAAAACACACCAAATCGATGCATGATTATTATATCCTATACTGATTTTGTTATTTATAAAGGGATGAAAGCTTTTAGTTTTTAATGAAGAAAGAGTATAAGTTGAATTCCAATCAACAGTGTATTCTCCATCAATTTTCAGTTTATCCTTATCCATTGAAAAGGAAAAATTGAAAATTAATAAAACGCTAAGAAAATATATTATTTTCATTTGCAAATTTAATTAGCGAACTATTATTTTTGATTTCTAACTTTCTACCTATGTTTTTACGATGGGTGTCAACCGTATTTTTTGTTATGAATAAAAGTGTTGCAATTTCTTTACTGGTTTTACCTTCAACAATGAATTTAATAATTTGTTTTTCTTGCTTAGATAGCCTGAATTTATTAACTGTAGATTCATCTTTAGAATCAAATTCATTTATAGTTTTTATTTTGTTTTTATTGGTATAAAATGGAGTGTTTTTTTCAGATTCTATAACATCAATAAGTTCTTCTATAGGAGTCTCTTTTTTCAAAAAAGCATCAATCCCAAATTTCTGCGCTTTTTTAATCAAAAAATCTTCATAGTAAGCTGTTAGAATAATAATTTTAGTGTCTTTTAGTGCGTATTTTAACTCTTGTATTAATACAAAACCGTCAACATTGTCAATGTTTAAATCGCAAATAAAAACATCCACTTTATTTTGTTGAATATGGGTCTTACATGATTGTGAATCATTGAATGTAACCACACTATAATGTCCCAAAAATTTATTTAAAATTTCAGATAGTCCATTTAAGAAAAGGGTGTGGTCGTCACAAATAATAATGTTTTTATCCATACATAGCACTATTTATAAAAAATTTAAAATTATAGATGTACATATAAATGTAGGAACCAATTTTTTTTAATTAAAAAAAATGTTTACATTGATTCTTTATCTATCCACAATCTAGCATTTACAAAGGCTTCGTGCCAAGGAGAAACTTCGTCGTTTCTATCTTTTGGATAATGTGCCCAGTTCCACTGAAAAGTAGAACGTTCAATGTGTGGCATCATCACCAAATGTCTTCCAGTTGTATCACATAGCATCGCTGTGTTATAATCAGATCCATTAGGATTCGCAGGATAACTATCATAACCGTATTTTGCAACGATGTTGTAGTTTTCTTCTCCCATTGGCAAATGGAATTTTCCTTCGCCATGCGAAACCCAAACGCCCAAAGTGCTTCCCGCCAAAGTCGACAACATCACCGATTTGTTCTTTTGAATCGTAACTGAAGTAAAAATACTTTCGTGTTTGTGACTGTCGTTGTGCAACATTTTTCCATGTACTTCATGCTCTGGATTAACCAATTCGAGTTCCATAAACAATTGACAACCATTACAAATTCCAACGGATAAAGTATCTTCTCTTTTGAAGAAATTGTCTAAAGCATTTTTAGCCTTTTCGTTGTATAAAAAGGCTCCGGCCCAACCTTTGGCTGAACCCAAAACATCCGAATTCGAGAATCCACCCACAGCACCAATGAATTGGATATCTTCCAGATTTTCACGTCCCGAAATCAAATCGGTCATGTGAACATCTTTTACATCAAATCCTGCTAAGTACATCGCATTGGCCATTTCACGCTCTGAATTGCTTCCTTTTTCACGAATAATGGCTGCTTTTGGAGCCCCACCCCGGCCCTCCCCGAAAGGGAGGGAGCTAGGAGCTTTTCCTGTGAAATGTTTCGGAAAAACAAATTGTAAAGGTTGAGTTGCGTAATTATTGTAACGCTCTTTTGCTGTTCCGTTTTTTGCTTGTTTTTGGTCTAATAAGAAAGAGGTTTTAAACCAAATGTCTCTGTATTTTTTTATGTCGAAAGTCGAAAGTCCAAGGTCTAAAGTATCGTTTGTTGTTACTGAACCAATTTTGAAGAATTCGACATTGTTTTGCTGCAATTTTGCTTCAACCACTTCATCTGAATTGGCTTGGAAAACTACGGCAATATTTTCTGCAAAAAGATATTTGATGATGTCTTTTTCTTCAAAAACTGAGCAATCAATTTTCGCTCCCAAATTCACATCAGCAAAACACATTTCTAATAAACTAGTAATCAAACCACCACTTCCAATATCGTGACCCGCCAAGATTTGATTGTCTAAAATCAATTCTTGTAATGTATTAAACGCATTTTTAAAGAAAGCGGCGTCCTTTATAGTTGGTGCTTCGTTACCAATACTATTTAAAGTTTGTGCCAATGAAGATCCACCCAACTTAAATTCGTCTTGAGATAAGTTGATGTAATATATTGAACCTCCATCTTTTTGCAAAACGGGCTCTACCACTTTTCGAATATCAATACAATTTCCACCTGCCGAAATAATGACCGTTCCTGGCGCAATTACTTCGTCATTTGGATATTTTTGTTTCATTGAAAGCGAATCTTTCCCTGTTGGAATGTTGATTCCCAATTCGATGGCAAAGTCGGAACAAGCTTCAACGGCAGCGTACAAACGAGCGTCTTCACCTTCGTTTTTACAAGCCCACATCCAGTTGGCCGACAATGAAATTCCTTTCATTCCATCTTTGATTGGAGCCCAAACGATATTCGACAAAGACTCGGCAATGGCTGTTCTTGTTCCTGCAACAGGATCAATTAATGATGCGATAGGAGAGTGCCCAATCGAGGTAGCAATTCCTTCTTTTCCTAAATAATCCAAGGCTACCACGCCACAATTGTTCAATGGCAATTGTAATGGTCCGGCACATTGTTGTTTGGCTACTTTTCCGCCCACGCAACGATCGACTTTGTTCGTCAACCAGTCTTTACAGGCTACGGCTTCTAGTTGTAAAACTTGCTCTAAATAAGTAGATATATTTTTTACATCGTATTCTAATGCAGGATAATTGTAATGGATGGTTTTATCCGTCATTACGGTTTTTGGCGAACTTCCGAAGAAATCTTCCAAAGCATAATCCATCGGTTTTAAACCCGTAGTTTTCGATTCGAAAGTAAAACGGTGATCGGCTGTAACGTCACCCACTTGATACATTGGCGAACGTTCCCGGTCGGCAATTTTTTGAAGTAAATCAATGTCTTTTTTGCCAATAACTAATCCCATTCTTTCCTGAGATTCGTTGCCAATAATTTCTTTAGCCGAAAGGGTAGGGTCACCCACGGGCAATTTATCCA
>NZ_JBJXDQ010000191.1:0-3312 GCF_046155325.1 Flavobacterium sp. | reverse complement strand
TTAATTCTCCATTTTTATTGACAACCTCTACATCATTTTCTCTTGTACCGGTAATAATAATTTTATTTTCGGTCGATGATATTAATGTTACTTGGAGTTTATCAAATACTTTTACTCCATTAAAATCGCCAACGTTTTTATTTATTTGTGCAACACAAATTTGTGCTAAAACTAAAAACAATAATACTATTTTATTTTTCATTTTTAAATTATTCATTTATTCTAATAAAATTAAAATCCAATTGTTTTTTTACTAAATCGGCAGTTTTTACTTTTACATAAATTTCGTCACCTAATTGTAATAAAGTTTTAGTTGTTTGTCCCACAAGTGCATATTGTTTTTCGTCAAAAACAAAATAGTCGTCTTTTATTTCTCTGATTCTAACCATTCCCTCGCATTTATTTTCTATAATTTCGACAAAAATTCCCCATTCGGTTACACCAGAAATAACTCCCAAAAATTCTTGATCTTTATGATCTTGCATGTATTTTATTTGCATGTATTTTATAGAATCTCGCTCAGCTTTAGTGGCTAAACCTTCCATTTGGGAACAATGCACACACTTGGTTTCGAATATTTCTTGACTTGCTGATTTGCCATTATCCAGATAAAATTGCAATAATCTATGCACCATTACATCTGGATAACGACGAATTGGCGAGGTAAAATGGCTATAATAATCAAATGCTAATCCGTAATGACCAATATTATCTGTCGAATATTTTGCCTTACTCATCGAACGAATGGCTAAAGTATCAATCAAATTTTGCTCTTTTTTGCCGTGTACTTCCTTCATAAGTTCATTCAAAGCATGAGAAACAGATCCCGAATTAAAATCAATTGTGTAGCCAAATTTCTTTATTAATTCAGACATGGCTAATAATTTATCTTCATTAGGTTCGTCGTGAATTCTATAAATAAAAGTCTTTTTTTGTTTGCCAATATATTCGGCTACTTTTTTATTAGCCAAAAGCATAAATTCTTCAATTAAATGATTTGAATCTTTACTTTCTTTAAAATAAACACCTTCTGGATTTCCTGTTTCAGACAAATTAAATTTAACTTCTACTTTATCAAAAGAAATGGCACCATCATTCATTCTTTTTTGACGCATAATTTTAGCTAATTCATCTAGTTTTAAAGTAGCAAATACAATTTCGTCCGAAACTTTATAAGAACTTCCAGTGATTGAAGTTTCAATTGGAATTATATTTTCTTTGGTTTCTATAATAAACTGCGCTTCTTCATAAGAAAAACGTTGATTCGAATCGATTACAGTTCTACCAAACCATTGGTTTTTTATACTTGCTTTTTTATCCAATTCAAAAATTGCCGAAAAAGTATATTTTTCTTCATTTGGACGCAAAGAGCAAGCAAAATTGGATAAAACTTCGGGTAACATTGGTACAACTCTATCTACTAAATAAATAGATGTTGCCCGATTATAAGCCTCGTCGTCAAGGATTGTACCTTCTTGCAAATAATGTGAAACATCAGCAATATGAATTCCTATTTCAAAATTTCCGTTTTCTAAAACTTGAAAGGAAAGCGCGTCATCAAAATCTTTGGCATCTTTAGGATCAATCGTATAGGTAAGAACTTGTCGCATATCACGACGATTTTTAATTTCACTTTCGGTAATTGAAGTATCTATTTTTTGGGCATACGTTTCCACTTCTATCGGAAATTCAGAAGGTAAACCGTATTCTGCCAAAATAGCATGAATCTCAGTATTATGCTCTCCTGGTTTTCCTAAAATCTTTATTACTGATCCAAAAGGAGAATCGGCTTTCTTAGGCCAATCTTCAATATGAACTAAAACTACATCACCATTTTCGGCTGCGCCTATTTTATCTTTTGGAATAAAAATATCAGTATACATTTTAGGATTAGCAGTTGATACAAACGCAAAATTTGGTTGAATAGCAATTACACCTACAAAATCTGTTTTGGCGCGTTCTACCACTTCTATAACCTCGCCTTCTGGTCGTTTTCCTTTTCGACGATTATAAATATAAACCTTTACTTTGTCTTTGTCTAAAGCGCGATTTAAATTATTAGTCGGAATAAATACATCTTCTCCAAATTCTGGACAAATAAAATAAGCAGTCTTTCGACCTGTCATATCTATTGTTCCTTCATACAAATCCTCGGAAATTGCTTTGACAAGATATTTTCCAGGTTCAGATTCTATTATCATTTTTTGTGCAGCAAGAATCTTTAAATCATGAATAATTTCATTTCTCGATTTAGTATCATCTACTTCGAGTAATGCTGCTATTTGCTTATAATTAAAGGGTCTATTACTGTTTGTAGTTAGTATTTTTATAATCTTATTAGAGAAATCTTTTGAATTATTACTCGGTTTTCTGGGTTTCTTGCTCATGAAATAGTTTCTTAAAAGTCTAAAATTACGAAATACTATTCATTGTGTACCAATGAGAATGAGGTTTTAAATAAATAATAACTTTTATTTTAAATAGAAAATTCATTTATAAAAGATTTAAGTTGTCAACATCTATTAAAAACAACAAAAAGAAAAAGAAATTTAAATTAATTTTTAATGGTTATTATAGCGTGTTTATAGCTAGAATAAGTTTTTATTAAAAATATCAATTTCTGAATTAAATGATTTTATAAAGATTTATTAACAGGTTTATTTAGAGTTAAAAGTTTAATTTTAAAGGCTTTTTAAAAATTAATTAACAGTTGTTGACAACAAAAAATACAACTATTTTGTACATAACTTAATATTTATTTTTTGTTTATAAATGGTAAATTAATTGTTATAACTTTTATATAAAAAAAGCAAACTAAATTAGATTATTCCAAGCTTGTTTTTGATTATGTATTTATAGTTTGCAAACAAGAAATAGTTGTAATATTCTATCTCAACTTATAAACATTCCATGTTAATTTAATATTATCTGATTTACAGACATTTAAAAAAACTATTAACATTACGATTTATTAACATTAAATTTAAATTAAGGAAGTGTTTTTAAACTTAATGTTAACCCGTTGGGTGTAATTAATAAAAATTAATAATTAATACTATATGAAAAAATTTAACCGCATAGATTCATAGAAAAAAGAGTTTGATAGCTCAATTCATGGTTTCGCATAGCTATGTTTTTCTCGAATTAAGTGAAACGACTTTCAAAATTTTCAGAATCTATATTTCTATGTGGTTAAAAAATTATGAAAATTGAATTACACCCAACGGGTTAATGTTAACTAAATTTATAAGAAATAATGTTATTTAACTAAGGTTAAATATTTAAGTATTTAGAATAAAAACATAAATCTTT
>NZ_JBJXDQ010000190.1:0-5213 GCF_046155325.1 Flavobacterium sp. | reverse complement strand
TTGTCAGAAGATAAAGAACTAGCTTCATCATTTGAAATATTTGAGGAGCTCAATCAACATTTGTCTAATAAATTTGGAAACAGCGCCGATTTAAGTGCGTTTACACAAAATTTAAATTCAATTGCAGCAACACATTTTAAACCCAAGAAAGCTAAAGTAATCAGTTTAAGATCTTGGAAATATTCAGTTGCAGCTTCAGTCGCTATTTTGATAGGATTATTTGTGTTTATGCAAAATAATAACCCCAATTTTGAGGATTATAACCAACATGAAAATGCTTATTTTACCGAAAGGGGTAATGAGGATACTCAATTAAAATTGGCTCAAGATGCTTTTAATGCTAAAAAATATAAAGAAGCAGTTGCTAATTTTGAATTGATTTTAAAGGAGAAAAAATCACCAGAAATGCAATTGTTTTATTCTATATCATTGCTTGAAGACAATCAGTTTCAAAAAGCTGAAATACAGTTAATGGATTTGAAATTAGGAAACTCCATATTCAAAAACAAGGCAATTTGGTATTTAGCATTATCAAAATTGAAACAGAAAGAGTATAAATCCTGCAAAGAAATCCTATTGACCATTCCTGATGACTTTGAGGATTACGACCAAGTGCAACAATTGTTGAATGAATTGGATTAAATTTTTACCATATAAGGTCATTTAAGTTTTAGAATAAATTTCTTATCTGACCTTATATGCCTTATATGGTTCGTTTTTTTGAGCAAGATTGTATCTTTGCCATTCGAAAAATAAAACTGAAAATGACAATTACCGATACCCACACTCATTTATATTCCAAGGATTTTGACGAAGATCGGAACGAAATGATTCAGCGCGCTATTGATGCCGGGGTTTCTCGATTCTTCATCCCTGCAATAGATTCTACTTTTACACAGGACATGTATGATTTGGAAACGGCTTATCCTAAAAATATGTTTTTGATGATGGGTTTACATCCCACGCACGTTAAAGACAATTACCTCCAAGAGTTACAGCATGTGGAGGAAGAGCTAACCAAAAGAAAATTTTTTGCCATTGGCGAAATAGGAATTGATTTATATTGGGATAAAATATATTTTACTCAGCAACAAGAAGCTTTTAGAAAGCAAATTCAATTAGCCAAACAGTATAAATTACCTATAGTTATTCATTGTCGTGAAGCTTTCGACGAAATTTTCGAAATATTAGAGTCTGAAAAATCAGCTGATTTGTTTGGAATTTTTCACTGTTTTTCTGGAACCTACGAACAAGCGTTACAAGCCATATCCTATAATATGAAACTGGGAATAGGGGGAGTGGTGACTTTTAAAAATGGAAAAATTGACCAATTCCTGAATCAAATTGATTTGAGTCACCTTGTCCTTGAAACAGATTCGCCTTATTTGGCTCCCATTCCTTATCGAGGCAAACGTAACGAAAGCAGCTATATAGTAAATGTTGTCGATAAATTA
Source organism: Flavobacterium sp. (assembly GCF_046155325.1). Taxonomy (GTDB): domain Bacteria; phylum Bacteroidota; class Bacteroidia; order Flavobacteriales; family Flavobacteriaceae; genus Flavobacterium. The sequence goes on along the minus strand of NZ_JBJXDQ010000190.1, from coordinate 3,759 downwards.
GCTTTGCTTTATAACTTATCCAAAGAAGAAATTACTCGAATTACTACTGAAAATTCTAAAGCTGTTTTTGGGATTTAATGCAAAATTTGCCTGTTTTTTATAATTTTTTTGTTTATTTGTTATTAAAAATATACGCTATATGTCAAAATTTGACGCGATTCGTCCGTTTTATGACGCCGAAGTTAATGAAGCCATTGTCTCTTCCATAAACCATCCTATGATGAAGGCCTTGATGAATTTCACTTTTCCGGAAGTGGAGGATGCTGTCTGGAAAGAACAACTTAAAAAAACCCATTCAATACGAGATTTTCAATGTAATTTTATTTATAATTCGGTTCAAAAAGTATTAGAAAAAACTTCAGAAGGATTAACTACTTCGGGATTCGAAAAGTTAGAAAAAAACACTTCCTATTTGTTTATTTCGAATCATCGCGATATTCTATTGGACACAACTTTACTAAATGCCTCATTATTTAAACACGGATTGGTCATGACTGCTTCGGCAATTGGGGATAATTTGGTAACAAAAACATTTATAAAAACATTGGCCAAATTAAATCGGAATTTTTTAGTGCAACGTGGTTTATCGCCTCGTGAAATGCTAGAAAGTTCTAAGTTGTTATCTGAGTTTATCGGACAGTTGTTGCTTCGAGAGAATCGCTCTGTTTGGATTGCCCAGCGAGAGGGAAGAACGAAAGATGGAAATGATGCCACTAATCCGGGTGTTTTAAAAATGCTTGGTATGGGTTCTGACGAAATAGGGGTAATGGATTATTTTAAGAAAATGAAAATAGTTCCCGTTTCTATTTCTTATGAATATGACCCTACCGACGCTATGAAAATGCCTCAACTTCTTGCCGAAGCGAATCAAGAAACATATATAAAAGATAAAAACGAAGATTTTGTTACTTTGATGCAAGGCGTTTTGGGTCCAAAACGAAGAATTCATATTCATGTAGGCGATGTTTTGGATAAAGAAATAGACAGTATTAAATCTGAATTTGATAATTCAAATAGACAAATTCAAGCGTTGGCACAAATCATAGACGATTCCATTTTAAGCAATTACAGACTTTGGCCTACTAATTATATTGCTTATGACATCGTAAATCAAACTTGCACACATTCTCATTTGTACTTAGATAATGAGAAATCACTTTTTGAACGTCGATTAGAGATGAGAATTGATCACGAAAATCCACTTGCTTTACAAGGTTTTCTGGCAATGTATGCCAATCCTGTTTTCAATAAATCGAAATATGAAAATGCCATCTAGAGTCAAAATACTTCTTATTTATACTGGGGGAACCATTGGTATGAAGAAGGATTTTGAAACTGGAGCACTCAAAGCTTTTAATTTCAGTAAATTATTGCAAAAAATACCTGAATTGAAACAATTGGATTGTGAGATTGAAACGATTTCTTTTGAAAATCCAATCGATTCGTCTAATATGAATCCTGAGAAATGGGCAGAAATTGCAACAATTATTGAAGATAATTATTCTGTTTTTGATGGTTTTGTGGTGCTTCATGGTTCGGACACCATGTCCTATTCCGCATCGGCATTGAGTTTTATGCTCGAAAATTTATCAAAACCTGTCATATTTACGGGGTCACAATTACCAATAGGTGATTTAAGAACCGATGCTAAAGAAAATCTAATTACCGCCATTCAAATTGCTTCTTTACAAGATAATGGTCAGGCATTAATTAAAGAAGTCTGTCTTTATTTTGAATACAAATTATACAGAGGCAATCGAACCACCAAAATTAACGCTGAAGATTTCAATGCTTTTATCTCACCCAATTATTCCACTTTGATTGAATCTGGAGTGCATTTAAAATGCTTTCCCGAATTATTTTTACCAAAAACAAGTTTAGAAGGATTAAAAGTTCAAAAGCTTTTGAATAATCATGTTGTTATTTTAAAAATGTATCCCGGTATAAGTTCTACGGTTCTAGAAGCCATACTGGATATTCCAAAACTAGAAGGATTAGTGTTGGAAACTTATGGATCAGGGAATGCACCAACGGAAGATTGGTTTTTAACGGCATTAAAAAAAGCTATTTCAACTGGATTGCATATTGTAAATGTAACTCAATGTTCGGGTGGGAGTGTGAGCATGGGGCAATACGAGACGAGTTCAGCCTTGAAAGAAATAGGAGTAATTTCAGGAAAAGACATCACTACCGAAGCTGCCATAACAAAATTGATGTACCTCTTAGAGCAAAACATAGAATCTTCTGATTTTAAAACAATATTTGAAACTTCTTTACGAGGAGAAATGATATAATATTGATTTTTTACTTTCTAAACTCAATTTTTTTCGTGTTCTTTGCAAACCAAAATAAAATTAGAGAGGTGGCCGAGTGGCTGAAGGCGCACGCTTGGAAAGCGTGTATATGGCAACATATCGAGGGTTCGAATCCCTTCCTCTCTGCAAAGATTGAATGCTTCCTGAAAAGGAAGTTTTTTTTGTTTTATAGCAGGACAAACTTTCAAAAGATTCATTCTTTATTATAAATCAAGGTGCTAAATCGAAAGAATATTGGATTTCTATTGCCTATCCGCCAAAACACAGACACTACATCCAAAATCCCATTATTGCCAATGGCTCAAGAAATCATCAACAAGTACGAAAAAAATCCTGTTTGCATCAATGAAGATCGTCTTCTTCCTATTTTGAGTAATCAAAAAATGAATGCTTATTTAAAAGAAATTGCAGATATGTGGGAGATAAACAAAGACCTTACTTTTCATATAGCCCGGCATACTTTTGCCACAACCATAACACTTTCTAATGGTGTTCCTCTGGAAACGGTCAGCAAAATGTTGGGATACACCAGCCTAAAAACTACGCAGCACTATGCTAAAATATTTGACAATAAAATCAGCGAGGATATGATGATTCTAAAATGAAAATTTAAAAAGAGTAGTGTAATTTCAGTATAAAATGATAACCGAGAAATAGGCTAACAATACAGATTATAAATAAAATGGGGAGTATTGCACAACCTGTTTTTAACTATCTAAATCTTTTATAAAATCTAGTAAATCTAGTTTTATAAATTCCCAATATTTGCCTCTTAGACAATCAGGTTCAAAATCACCGTCAGCACTTTCAAAACCCCTAAACTTGCCTATTAACGTCGCTCTGTTATGAGTATAAGGATACCGCTTTTCGTGAAGGGTAAACATATCAGAAATTGAATAATTATCTTTTAATTCATGTATATCCTAAAAATCCTTCTTCCTCCCTGTTCTTAATATCACATCAAGTTTCATGGCTATTATTTCTTCAATGCTAGCCAAACGCAAACCATCAATTAATAAGGCTTCGTCAATAAATGAATCAGTATAAAACAAGTCCAATTTTATGTAGTTTAATTGATTGTCGCCAATAAAACAGTACTTTACCATGCCTATCACTTTATAATCATTGGTGTCAATTGACATGCTAACTTTACCCTCATAAAAAGTTAAGAATAAAAAACTTAATTTTAGATTATGAAAAAAATACGAACGCATTCCCCTCTTAAATCGAAGATTCAACGATTCCAAAATTTAATATTATATGGAATTATAGGGCTTAGGGATGTGTTATATTTTTCATGAGATTGCTTCCTTCGTAGCAAAGACTTAATAAGCATCATTTCCTTTTTTAATTAGACCGAGCTTTTTAAATTTAGACCTTTATTTCATAAAAAGGCACTTTTTTGACCACTTATGCCGCTATGTCCCTAACTTATTACTTTATG
>NZ_JBJXDQ010000189.1:0-6824 GCF_046155325.1 Flavobacterium sp. | reverse complement strand
TATATAGGCGAAACAAACTTTCGTATATACACCCAAATTAAGGTAGATTAGCGAAGGTTTGTTTCGTTTTTCGCTTTTTCAAATATATTGTTTTTTTCTTACAAATTATCAAATACACTTTTTAGTTGTGTAGCATTTCAACTTCCTTACAAATCAAATTTTATCCCTTGCGCTAGGGGTAAACTCGTGGTATAATTGATGGTATTGGTTTGGCGGCGCATATAGATTTTCCAAGCATCAGATCCCGATTCTCTCCCGCCGCCTGTTTCTTTTTCGCCTCCAAAAGCCCCGCCAATTTCGGCTCCCGAAGTGCCTATGTTTACATTGGCAATCCCACAATCGGATCCTGTGACCGACAAGAACAACTCGGCTTCGCGCAAATTATTAGTCATAATAGCCGAGGATAATCCTTGAACCACTCCGTTTTGAATTTCGATAGCATTTGCAACCGAACCAGCGTATTTTAATAAGTACAAAATAGGCGCAAAGGTTTCGTGTTGCACAATTTCAAACTGATTGCTTGCCTCGACAATGGCTGGTTTTACATAACAGCCACTTTCGTATCCTGTACCCATAAGCGTTCCGCCAGCGACTATGATTTTTCCGCCTTCGGCAACTACTTTTGCAAGTGCGTTGTTATACATTGCAACAGCCTGTTTGTCAATAAGCGGTCCAACATGGTTGTTTTCGTCTAATGGATTTCCTATTTTTAATTGGTTGTAAGCAGAAACTAGCGCGTCTTTTACTGTATCATATACACTTTCGTGAACAATCAAACGACGGGTCGAAGTGCAACGTTGCCCCGCTGTTCCTACTGCGCCAAAAACGGCTCCAATAATGGTCATTTTAATATCGGCATCGGGAGTGACGATAATAGCATTGTTGCCTCCTAATTCTAAAAGTGATTTCCCTAAACGTCCTGCCACAGACTGTGCCACGATTTTACCCATTCGAGTAGATCCTGTTGCCGAAATTAGCGGAATCCGTTTATCGTTGGTCATCCATTCGCCTACTTTATAATCGCCGTTTATCAGGCACGAAATACCTTCGGGTAGATTATTTTCTTGGATGACTTGGGCAATAATATTTTGACAGGCAATGCCGCAAAGTGGTGTTTTCTCAGAGGGTTTCCATACGCAAACATCACCGCAAATCCAAGCCAAAGCGGTGTTCCAAGCCCAAACCGCTACCGGAAAATTAAATGCTGATATGATGCCAACAATTCCCAAAGGATGGTATTGTTCATACATGCGGTGTCCTGGTCGTTCGGAGTGCATCGTTAGTCCGTGTAATTGTCGTGAAAGTCCAACGGCAAAATCGCAGATATCGATCATTTCCTGCACTTCGCCATAGCCTTCTTGTAACGATTTACCCATTTCATAAGAAACCAGTTTACCTAAGGCTTCTTTGTTTTGACGTAGTTTATCGCCAAACTGCCTTACGATTTCGCCTCGTTGCGGCGCTGGCAGTAATCGGAATGTCTTAAACGCCTCAGCCGCAGTTTGCATGACTTTTTGATAATCGGCTTCGGAAGTTGTTTTGACCGAAGCGATTAATTGACCGTCTACTGGCGAGTAACTTTCTAGAATTTCTCCATTCGAAAAATGGTTAATTCCTGTTGAGGTGCCTTCGTTGACCGATTGTATGCCTAATTGCTCGAGGGCATTTTTGATTCCGAATTGGGTTGCTAGTGTTGTTGCCATGGGTTGTTATTTTAAAAGAGAATCTGAAAACCATATCAAAGATATTGTTTAAACAGATAGAAATAAACTCGGGAAATTATTTTCTTTGAAAACGATTATTTTACTTCTTTAATCAAATAAATATACACCGGAAAGTGATCACTAAAGCCAACTTCGTTAGCCGAATGGCGAATAGGATAGCCTTTGTACTGACCTGTGTTTTGAATCATGAAAGGCTTGTTGAAGATCCCCGCTTTCCAATACTGATATGAGGTATAGTCATTTTTGATTAAGCTTTCTGAAACCATAATTTGGTCAAATATATCACCTGCATCCCTATAAAATAAAGTGGCATTCCCGTCTTTTGCCATTTGCTCAAAAGGATTGTAGACTCCAAATGGCTTTACTTCTGACTTTTTTAATTTGGCTCCAATGCCTTCTTTTACACTTTTATTATTGGTACTATCATTTAAATCGCCTAGAATAATGATTTTCGATTTTGGATTTTTTTTGTAAATGGAATCCATAATTTTTCGGGTTAATCTACCAGCGGCCTCGCGAAAAGGGCTGCTTTTCTTTTCGCCTCCCGCTCTAGAAGGCCAGTGATTGACTAAAATGTTTATTTCTTCGCCTTCCAAAAAACCAGTAACTAGCAGTATATCTCTGGTATAAACTCTTTTTGAATTTACTATTTCTGCAGCATCTGTATCGGATGCATCATCGTCAATTTCAAATGATTTCTTTTCAGAATTGCTGTCTTTGTTTCGATAAACCAATAAAGGAATATTGACAAAACTTGTGGGTTTGAAATATTTTTTTTGATACAAAAAGCCTACATCAATGCCTCTTTTGTCTGGGGAGTCAAAATGTACGATGCCATAATCACTCGAAAGCAGGTTGGGCTGTTTGATTAAATCTTCTAGAACGCCACGATTTTCTATTTCGGAGCAACCTATAAAAGTGGGAGCTTTTTTTTGTTGTTCGTTGGTTCCAATTTGCAGGAGCACCTTGGATAGGTTTTCTAGTTTTTGATGGTATTTTTTCGAAGTCCACCGTTGCGTTCCTTTGGGTGTCCATTCCTCATCATTATTAGGATTGTTGATGGTATCAAAAAGATTTTCGAAATTGTAAAATGCCACTGTATGCATCATGAATTTCGCGTTTTGAGCTCGAAAAATAGTAATGTTAAACAAACAAAACAAAACAATAATGATTTTTTGAGCCTTCATAAAAATGCGTATTTATTTACAAAAAAATTGGATATAAAAGTAAACAATATAAATTAAATATGTATTTTTACTTTGTGCTAATTTATGTACAAAAAAAGCAGTTATTTATGAAAATACGAATATGTTTTATTTTTTTTATATTTCAAATCGGATTGATTTATGGGCAATCTAATACGGGTATATTTGGAACAATTGTAGATTCAAAAACACAAAATCCTTTGCAAAGTGTTGTTGTATCGATACAAAACACTCTTTTAACGCAATTGACAGATGCCGAAGGGAAGTTTTTATTTAATGCTGTCAACACAGGAACCCAATTAGTTCGAATCAAAAGTCAAGGCTATAAAGAGCAATTACTTCAAATAGAAATTGTTGAAGACAAGTTGTTGGATTTGGGCATTATTTATTTTGAAAATGATATTTCACAAGAAAAACAAGCAGAAATAATTACCTTATTAGAAACCGACTTAGACGATGACACCAGCGGTTCCGAAAACACTTCTAGTTTATTACAATCTTCACGAGATATTTTTTTGCAAGCCGCAGCTTTTAATTTTGGAGCGGCTCGATTTAGTGTTCGAGGCTTAGATTCTAAATATGCAAATGTGATGATTAATGGCATTTCGATGAATCGATTTGCCGATGGAAGACCTCAATATAGTAACTGGGGCGGGTTGAATGACGCCACTCGAAATCAAGAATTCACTAATGGTTCATCGCCTTCAGACTATGTTTTTGGTGGCGTAGGAGGGACCCAAGAAATTAACACCAGAGCTTCGATTTATAGACCTGGAACACGAGTTTCATTTTTGAGTACCAATACCAATTATAGTTTTAGATTGATGGGAACAACGGCTTCGGGCATTGATAAAAATGGTTGGGCTTATGTTTTTTCTGCCGGAAAACGCTGGGCACAAAACGGCTATTTTGAAGGGACAAATTATGACGCTAACTCAAGTTTTTATAGTTTAGAAAAGAAAATTAACGATAAGCATAGCCTGAACTTTACGACTATTTATGCTCAGAACAAAAGAGCTAAGAATTCACCAAATACAACCGAACAATCAGATTTAGTAGGAGTAAAATACAATTCATATTGGGGTTTTCAGGAAGGAGAGAAACGAAATTCACGTGTAAAAAAAATAGAAGAACCGCTGTTTCTTTTAACCCATTATTGGAAAGTAAATTCTAATACCAATTGGAACACTTCTCTTTCACATCAAATAGGACAAATAGGCAATAGCCGCATCGATTATACAAAAGCAGCTAATCCTGACCCTACTTATTACCAAAAATTACCGAGTTACTATACCAACTCATTTTATAAGGGAGTTTATCTGGGAGATACTCCAGAAAATAGAAGTAATGCAGAAGATAATAGACAACGTTTTCTGGCTAATAAACAACTGAATTGGGCTGAAATGTATCGGATTAATGGTGAAAATCTAGCAAACGGAAGCCGATTTGTTTTGTTTGAAGATCGAAATGATGAAAAAAGTACCAACATCAACACGAATGTTTCTAGCCAACTTTCGGACAATATTCTATTGACAGCAGCCGTAAATTATTCGAGTTCTAAAACTAAGAATTTCAAGAATATGTTGGATCTTTTGGGTGGTAATTTCTTCAAAGATATCAGCACTTTTGGCAGGGGAGACCAGCAACAATCGGATTTGAATAATTTTGATAGAACTTTAGGAGTTGGAGAACAATATGGATACAATTACCAGATGGATGTTTCCAGATTAGAAGCTTTCACACAATTTAAATTCGTTTATAAAAAAGCCGATTTTTATTTGGCTCAAACCTTCACTAGTTCCAGCTTTCAAAGAAATGGATTCTATAAAAACGGTTATTATCCTGATAATTCTTTTGGGAAAAGTAAAAAAGTAAACTTCGATACATTCGGATTTAAAGGCGGTTTTACCTATAAAATATCAGGGCGGAATTTTATAGATTTCAACGGAATTTATATGACAAAAGCGCCAACATCAAAAGAGGCTTTTTCGAATGCAAGAGTCAATAATACCATTACGGATGGTGTTACAGCCGAAACGATCAAGAGTCTAGACATGAGTTATATTCTAAAAGCACCCAGTTTTAAAGCCCGATTCACAGGCTATTTTTCTGAAATACTCGATGCCTCCGAAATCAATTTTTACTATGCAGATGCTATAGGCACTGATGAAAAAGGAGTATTTGCTTCGGAGGCGATAACTGGAATGAACAAAAGAAATATAGGGATAGAAACAGGGCTGGAATACCAACTCACGTCAACTTTCAAAATCACAGCTGTTGCAGCTTATGGAGATTATAGAATTGCCAATAATCCAAATATAAGATTATCCAATGATGCATCGGCGAACGTAACAAATTATGGCGAAACTAAATTATCGGGATTGCGACAAGCCGGAATGCCCCAACAAGCCTATTCCTTTGGAGTAGAATATCGAGATCCAAAATATTGGTGGATAGGTGCCAATGCGAATTATTTATCGGATAATTATTTGGATGTTGCTTCCATTTCGAGAACCGATAATTTTTATTTAAATCCTGACAATGATTCCATAGCCATTGATCAATTGCTAGCCGATAGTTATTTGAAACAAGAAAAATTCGATTCGTTTTATTTGGTCAATTTGGTAGGTGGAAAATCATGGAAAATTGACAAGTATTATCTCGGTTTTTTTGCCATAGTCAATAATGTTTTAAACCAAACCTACAAAACTGGCGGTTTTGAACAATCCCGTAATGCTACCTACCGACAAGTATTTGAAGATCATCAAAGCAATGGCCCGAGTGTATTCGCTCCAAAATATTTCTATGGCTACGGAAGAACATTCATGGTCAATTTTTATTTAAGCTTTTAAAGACGTCTGTTATGAAAAATCAAATCACATACAATAGCCTGTTTTTTGGAATTCTTTTTTTACTGTCAGCTTGTGTCAATACTACTTTTGATGAACCGGTATATAATTGTATTGATCCAGCATTGTCAAAAACAAAAGAAGTTGCAGCGATTTATACATTGGCTAAAATCACCACAGCTATTTATACCGAAGACGATATTATTGAGGCCTATGTTATTTCTAGCGATGAAGGCGGCAATTTTTACAAGAGCATGTATTTTCAACCTTTGGATGGTTCAAAAGGATTCAATCTTTCGGTGGATGAATCATATACCTATACCAAACATTTTGAACCGGGTAAAAAAGTATTTTTGAAACTTAAAGGTTTAGCCTTTGCCAATACGAGTAGTAATTCCAAAGGATTAATTTTTGGAGCTCCACCCACTGAGCAATATGCAGTAGATAGAATATCGATTTTTAACTATAAAAACCATTTAATTCCATCTTGCGATAGGGTTAGCGAAGACGACATTGTTCATAAAATTACTTTGGCACAAGCCGCGAGTGATGTTTACTTAAACACGCTAGTAGAAATAGATGATGTACAATTTAAGACCGATTGCGCCACCTATAGCAAAACCGATTATGATACAAGTCTAAAAATCACCAATGGACCAAACACTTTAGATGTAAGAACGAGTAGGTATGCTAATTTTGCTGGATTTACGGTTCCTTCTGGACGAGGAAAAATTAGAGGTGTTTTGGCAAAATTTGGATTAACCTATCAACTCATTCTAAGAACCGAAAAAGATGTGCAATTTACCAATCCAAGAGTGCAAACAAATGTATTACCTAAAGGAGGAACAAGCCTTCAATATTTGGGTACTTTCACCGAAAATTTCGAGAGTTATGCAGCTACAACTACAGGCATTAGTACGCCAAAATACATCAACGATGCTGCAATTGGCAGTAAATATTGGGATATAGCTACATTTAGTTCTAACAAATACTTACAAATGTCAGCTTATAATGCAGGCTGCTCAAAAACTTATTTTATTATTCCA
>NZ_JBJXDQ010000188.1:0-4866 GCF_046155325.1 Flavobacterium sp. | reverse complement strand
GCAATAAATTATTTTAATCATGGGAAGTTTAGGTGTAACAGAAATATTGATTATTTTGGCAATTGTTTTATTACTTTTTGGGGGTAAAAAAATTCCAGAATTAATGAAAGGTTTAGGTAGTGGCGTTAAAGAATTTAAAAACGCTGCCAAAGACGACAAACCAGCAGATACAAAAAACGAAACTAAAGAATAAATTTTCTTTAAATTTCAATATTAAAAATTCCAAACTTCAAGTGATTTTTATCATTGAGGTTTGGAATTTTGTTTTTATAAAACTGATTTGAAAATTTACTCTAATCGTTAATTTTTATAAAATTATTCTTATTTTTGGCAATTGATTTTATAAAATGAATATGAAAAAAGTATTTTTATCTATTGTAATTTTAGTTAATTTTTATCCCGTTAATGCCCAAACCAAAAATAAGGGAACTTTTGAAATTACACCGAAAATTGGATATTCTAGCTTTATTGAGCACAACGAAAACAATTCAAATGATAATAATTCTGGAGTTGAATTAGGTGTTACTACTGATTATTATTTCAATAATAGTTGGAGTTTACGATCTGGATTGATTTTTGATAAAATGGGTGGTCTAAATATTAGTGGTAATGGTACTCATTCCTATGAAGATAAATTAAGTTATTTGTGTGTTCCTATCAATGCAAATTGGCACTTTGGTAGCACTCGGAAATGGAATTTGAATTTGGGATTAAGCCCATCTTTTTTAATAAGTGCAAAATATATTGAATATAATGTTATAAATAATATCTCTAAAGATGATATCAAGCCTTTTCAACTAGGACTTACATATGGAATAGGGTATAAAATAAAAATAACTAAAAAATTTGGAATTTTATTTGATTCTCAATTCTTTAAAGGTTTAACTAATGTTAGTAATACATCGAATTTTAGTTACACAAATTCAGGTTATAGTCTCAACATTGGTGGAGTAATTCAGTTATAAAAGCAATTTCAAAAATTAGAAAATAGGCTTTTTAATTTATATAATCATTGTTAGTTAAATTCGTTCTATTTATCTTAATTGGGAATTCCTTCTAATTCAATAAAAATATTCTTGAAAAATTGTTAACATAAAAAATTTTTTTAAAAGAAACAATACTCTTTGTTTTATCAAGTTAATAAAATTTATACATCCAAGCATATTAAAACCATTTATGTCAAAAATTAGCATCGCAATTGTACTATTATTATTATCATTTTCTGCACATTCTCAAAAAACAAAGCTTTCGGGTGTTGTGACCGATGGCGAAAAAACCCCGGTTTACAATTCAGTTGTAGCTTTGTTAACACCAAAAGATTCTATTTTATACCGATTTGTCCGTTCTGATAAAGAAGGGAAATTTGACATAAAAAACATAAAAACAGGAACGTTTATTTTGATGACATCGCATAACCAATATGCCGATTATGTTGATGAAATAATTATTAAAGAAAATCAAAATAACATAGGTCCAATCGGGCTAATTAGCAAAAGTAAACTCCTACAAGAAGTAATTATAAAAACCGGTTCTATCAGAATAAAAGGTGATACAACAAGTTATAGAGCCAGTGATTTCAGAGTTAGTGCAAATGCAAATGTAGAAGATTTACTAAAAAAACTTCCTGGTATTCAGGTAGATAAAAATGGCGAAATAAAAGCTATGGGCGAAACCGTGAAAAAAGTATTGGTTGATGGCGAAGAATTTTTTGGTGACGATCCAGGAATGGCAGTAAAAAATCTCCGAGCCGATGCCGTAAAAGAAGTACAGGTTTTTAACAAGAAAAGTGATCAAGCAGAATTTACAGGAATTGATGACGGAAATAGTCAAAAAACGATTAATCTAAAATTAAAAGAAAATAGTAAAAAAGGATATTTTGGGAAAATAGATGCTGCAAGCGGACCAATGACAAACATTGATTCTAGATATAACAGTAATTTATTATTCAGCTCTTTTAAAGGAAAAAGAAAATTATCAGCCTTTTTACTGAATGGAAATACTGGTCAAGATGGATTAAATTGGGAAGATAATGATAAGTTTGGTGGCGGAAATGATAATGTTTCTATGAATATGGATGATGATGGAAATGTAAATTACGAATGGGTTGGCGGCAATAATGATGAAGAAACACGAGTTGACACACAAAACGGTTTTATAAAAAACACAAACGCAGGATTGCAATACAGCAACAAATGGAACGACAAGCAAACATTTAACCTAACGCCAAAATTCAACAATCAGGTTTATACCAACAACAACAACAGGTTGGATAAAACACAAGTTGGACAAACCCAATTGAACGAAAATAAAAAAACCTTAACTAATGTAGAAAGAAGTAATTACAAATTGAATGCCGTTTATGATGTGAAATTGGATTCGATGAATACATTGAAAATTACTGCAAGAACTAATTTTTATAAGACTGTAAGTGAAGAATTTACAAACGGAAACACAACAGATGGCGACGGAATTTTGAAAAATAAAAACCAAATAAATGTTGATACAAAATCCAATAAAAATTATTTGTCTGCTGGTATTTTATATAAACATAAATTTGCCAAAAAACGTCGCACTTTTTCTATGAGTTTAAGTTTGAATAGGCTAAATAGCAATTTTGATAATTTTTTGAAATCTGATAATGAAAGTTATACTGCTGGTGTTTTATCTTCTAATAATAATGTTGATCAAAACAAAATTGGCGATAAAACAACCCAAAACAGTAATTTAAATCTTACTTACTCAGAACCTGTTGGAAAGAATTTTGCTTTGCAACTTGGCTATCAAATAGATTACAATACTGGCGAAAATAATCTCTTGACTTATGATTTGTCGAATATTACAGGTCAATATGATTTGCTTGTAAATGATTTATCGAACCAATTTAAACAAAAAATTACAGTGAATAAGCCAAATGTAAAATTGAGTTACAATGCTAAAAAAATCAATTATAGCTTTGGAAGCGGTTTTGGCTTTACTTCGTTCGATCTGGTAGATAAAACTTTAAACAAACAATATAATCGCAATTTTACGAACCTTTTCCCATCGGCAACTTTTTCCTACAAATACAAAAGCAATGCTAATTTGCGAATAAATTATAACGGTGCTACAAAACAGCCAACTATTGACCAGTTGCAACCTTTGAGAAATAATCAAGATTTTTTTAATCAAATTTTAGGAAACCCTGATTTAAAACAATCTTTCTCAAATAGAATTAATATATCTCAAAATAGTTATAATCTTTTGACCGAATCGCATTCATATATTGGAATTAATTTTAGAACTACAACTAATTTAATTTCTTACAATAAAAATATAGACCCCGAAAGTGCTAAAACAACGACTAAACCAATAAATACAAACGGAAATTTTTCTACAGGTTTTTATATGGGATATGGTTTTAAAATTAAAAAAATAGATCTTCAAGTAGGACTAAATCCATCTTTTAATTATAACAAATCGGTAATTAGTATAAACGACAAGTTGAACAATTCTAAGAACTTAAGCTCAAATTTATCTGTAAATCTATCTAAATCTGTAGAAAAAAAATATGAATTTTCAATAAACAATCAATTTTCAAATAACCAGAACAGTACTTCACAAAACGACGAAACAAAATCATTCAATTCTAATAATTTAAGTGCCGAAATTGCCATTTATATCAAAGAAAAGTGGAAATTATCTACTGACTACAATTTATTCACAAGACAAAAAACAGAAGATTTTCAGACCAATCTTAGCAATCAATTATGGAATGCAAGACTGCAACGCACTTTCAAAAACGATGAGTTTACGGCATACATAATGATGCGAGATATTCTAAATCGAAACATTGGCATTAAACGATATAATTTTGAAAACACAATTGGAGAAGAACAAAATGATAGACTAAAAAGATATGTTATGTTGGGCTTTACCTGGAATTTTAAAAATAAAGGCGATATTAAACAGTAATTTTAAAAATCAAAACACGAATGAAATCAATTATTTTATTACTTACAGCATTGTTTTTTTCAACTTCTTCAATCGCTCAACAATTTATAGACCAAGCAGAAATTGAATTTGAAGTAAATACCAATCTCAAAAAGACAATGAGTAATAATAGCTGGGACGAGAAAATGAAAGACAATCTTTCGGAACTCAAAACATCTTATTATACCTATACCTTTGCAGAAAACAAAAGCATTTATAAATTTGCGCGTTGGAGCGAAAAAACTAGAATACCAAAATATGAAAAAGATGAAGATGAAGAAAATATCTGGTATTTTGATTTTGATACAAAAACTATGAGCGTTCAAAAACAAATAGCCAATACTAATTTCGTTATTTCTGATAGCATTGCAAATATAGAATGGAAAATTACGAACGAAAATCGAGAGATTGCAGGATATAATTGCCGGAAAGCAGTTGGTAAAATATTAGACGATGTGTATGTTTTTGCTTTTTATACCGACGATATTACCATTTCTGGCGGACCTTGTTCTGTAAATGGTTTACCAGGAATGATTTTGGGACTCACAATTCCTAGGTTATACACATCATTTATAGCTACAAAAGTAAATTTAAAAGTTAATAATACAGTCGAAATAAAACCAATTTCGTCCAAAAAAACATATCATTCTAACGAATTAAAAATGCTTTTAACAGAAAAAACAAAAGATTGGTTCGGTTATGGTGTTGATGAAGATGAGAAAAAAAGACAAAAAAATATTTTTTTATGGAATGCTTTTTTATAGTTATAATTTCAAAACTTCTTCTATAATTCTTTGTTTGCAAGTTTCCCAGTCAAAATCAAGGAACATTTGTGGTTGTAGTTGAGAATCCGCATCTTCAAAGTAAGTTAGGCTTTTTTGAACCATAAAAATGGAG
>NZ_JBJXDQ010000187.1:0-4440 GCF_046155325.1 Flavobacterium sp. | reverse complement strand
AAGTTTTTTGATAATAAAACGGCTACTATCGATAATTTCAAGATGAATGCTGCCGACTATTCTATTTTGCATTTGAGTACGCATGCGACCGCTGGCGATACAGAAACTCCTGCAAGGATCCAATTTTTTGATCGAGAAATCTTATATTCTGAATTGTATAACCTCAAGATTAATCCAGACTTGGTGGTATTGAGTGCCTGTGAAACAGGAATTGGAAAACTCTATAAATCCGAAGGAGCGATGAGTATTGCGAGAGGATTTCAGTTTGCTGGTGCTCAAAATATATTGTTTTCGTTGTGGAAAGTAAATGACTTCACAACAGCTACTTTCATGAATTATTTTTATACTAATATTAAAAAAGGAGAATCCTATTTTGAAGCAAATGCCAACGCAAAACTTAATTTTTTGAAAGACACAAAAATCTCAAATACCAAAAAATCGCCTTATTATTGGAGTGCTTTTGTGTATAACGGAGGAATTGAAAGATTGGAACAAACAACGAATTACTCTATTTATATCTTTGGATTATTAACTTTAATTGGATTGTTTTTGGGCTTTAAAGCATTTAGAAAATGAAGAACCTCCCTGATATTCTTAAAAAAGAAAACTACAAGAAGATAAAATTTAAAGTAAGTAAAACTCAGCATTTGCTCCTGAAAGCAAGTATTAATGGCGTGAAAGGGAATTTCATTTCAGACACTGGAGCAAGCAATAGCTGTGTTGGGTTTGAAAGTGTTGCTTTGTTTCAACTCCATGCCACTAAATCAAAAACAAAAGCTGCTGGAGCAGGGGCAACGGGAATGCTAACCCAAATAGCAATTGGTAATAAACTTCAACTGGGAAGATGGAAAATCAATGATTGTGATGTAGTCATCTTTGATTTATCTCATGTCAATAAAGCATTAATTCAACACAAATCAAAACCGGTACATGGCATTATTGGAGCAGATATTCTATTGAAAGGAAAGGGAATTATTGATTATTATAATCATTGTTTGTATCTGAAATAGCAAGTAAAATATATTAAATAAAAAAGCATCCGCCGTGGCGGATGCTTTTTACATTATTCGATAAATAATACTTTATTCTTTTATCAATTTTGAAGTAGTTGTTTTACCATCAATTGTTGATCTAACAATATAAGTTCCTCTTTGTAAACCACTTGTTTGCAAAGTTGTTGAATTGCTGTTTGGTTTTTTTGACAAAACTTCTTGACCTAAAATGTTGTAAACAGATACTCTTTCAATTGATCCATTTGCGTCAATCGTAACACTGTTTTTAGCAGGGTTAGGATACATTTTTACTTTTGAAGTTTCAAATTTTGAAGTTCCTAGAGCAGGGTTTGTAGTAGAAAAATAAAGGTTATCAATATAAACTATCCCCGGAGTAGCAGCTGCAACGTCAAATTTAAATTGGGAAAAACTTGTTGTTTTAAATGCTGGAAATTGAGTAAATGCAGACATTGGTACGTTTACTCCAACCCATTGATTTTTAACTATGTTTGGAACATTATATATCGCCTCAAAAGTTGTTGGACTATTTGAAATAAGATAAAGTCCAAAAGTAGTTGCATCTGTTGTGTAATAGTCAAAATGTACAAATCCCATAGCCGAAATATCTTTTGTTGCAAAAGTTTGACCATAACCTCCATTTGCAAAATTATATTTAAGTGCGTTATTTACACCTACGCTTGTGTCTAAATCTGCTGTTCCAACACTACCAAAATCACCTGAATAACCCGTTACAGGATATGTTTCACCATAAAGACCTATAACAGAAGATGGAGTAACTGTAGGTGGTATTGGAGCTGCAATAGGATTTACATCTAAAACAGCTGTTTTAGAACCAGCGTTATAGGTTCCACCAGCGGCTTGATTGGCTGTAATAGTTGTAGAACCTACACCTACTATAGATACAGTACTTCCAGCAACAGTTGCCACTAAATTATTACTACTAGAATAGGTTATAGCTCCTGGACTGTTGCTAGTAATTAAAGGAGTCAAAGAAAATGCAGGATCAGTCACTGATTTAGCAGGTATTGTAAACGATATTGTAGGGGTACCTGCTGGCAATGGATCTCTCCAAAAATACATGTTATCTATATACGCAAGTCCTAAAAGTGGCGAACTGATTATAAACTCTGCGATATCATTTCTTGCCCCATTAAGAGGTGAAAAACTACTTAGTGGAATATCTAATGAAATCCAAGTGCCAGGATTTGGAGTTGGTAATTTTGGGGTACTAGCATTTGTGGCAGTAAATATAATTGCATTGGCTTCTCCCGATCCGTTTGCCCAGTTAGAAAACTTAGTAATAAAAACTTTGTCTAAAGTAGCTGTGGTTGAAGGGATCCATAAATCAATATGGAAATTAGTCATTGGTGTAGCATCAATTCTATTTGCAGGAGTAGTAAATTGTACTCCTAAAAAATCAGAAAATATAACTTTCTTAGTGTCATTACCAGCAATTACAACGTCTGATATTTCAGCACTATCATAACTTGCAGACCAGTTTTCAATTGTCTTATTAGTATACGCATTACTAAAAAGCGAAATCACATCAACTGCATTACGAGCAGGAGGTGTCGGTGCAGCTGTTGTTGGCGCTGGATCAGGAGCGGCTGTAGCCGAAACGCCGGTAACATTATCAACATGAACATTAAAATCCGATGGAGTTGCCCATCCTGTATTAGTTGCATTTCTTCCTGGGAAAAATACAATCTTAGCATAATCTCCATTAGCAACTGCTGTACCGTCTGATGAAGTGTTAAAAGTAAAAGTTAGGGTTTGCCACTGATTAGGGGTTGTGTAAGATGCTGGAGTAGCAGAGTTAGGTCCAGTTCCTGATTCTACTTTTGCTAGCATTGTAAAAGCTTTTGTAGAGTAAACATCGACTTTCATTGTTTTATCAGTAGTAAGTCTAATCCTTTTAGAACCTGTAAATACAAACTCGGCACCTTGCCATGGATTACCCAAAGCTGAACTTTTCAATTGCAAACCAAGACCTCTGGTTCCTCCTGAAGCAGGGTCAGCTACAATAAAAGCACCCTCAACAGGGGGAACATTATTAGGAGTAAGCTTTCCTAGTCCTTCAAACCCTGCAAAAGTAAATGTTGAAGAAGTTTGAAAATCTTGAAGTAAAATTTGTTGTCCAAAGGCAAAACAGGATAACATTAATGTAATTAAAAGAGTAATTTTTTTCATAATGTGTAATTTAGTTGATTAATTAACTGCAAATGTATAATTTATTTTGCAAAAAGCGATAATTTTAAACTTGAAAAAAACTATACAAATACTATACAAAAAACCATTAAAATGCTTAAAAACAACTGTTTAACTCTAAATATAATCCTTACAATACTTACTTTCAGTCTATTTTATGTCTTGACACAATGTATAGTGAATAAATGATTGAAAAACGTGTGATGAAATGATTTATAACGTTGTTTAAAACAAAAATCCCAACTCATTTTTTAAAATAAGTTGGGATTTAGTATAAAAACAAGAAGTGTTTTTTACAACTCAAATGCTTTCTTAGGATTGTTTTCGCACAGCAATTCTACTGGGTTTTCTAATGCTTCTTTTACGGCAACTAGAAACCCAACCGATTCGCGACCATCAATAATTCTATGGTCATAAGAAAGTGCCACATACATCATAGGATGAATCTCTACCTTTCCGTTTACTGCGATTGGACGCTCAATAATATTGTGCATTCCTAGAATTCCAGATTGTGGCGGATTGATAATGGGTGTACTCAACATACTTCCGAAAACACCTCCGTTAGTAATAGTAAAAGTACCGCCAGTCATATCGTCAACAGTAATTTGTCCGTCACGTGCTTTGATAGCCAATCTTTTGATATCAGCTTCAATTCCTCTAAAGGTTAGATTTTCGGCATTACGAACTACAGGTACCATTAGTCCTTTTGGTCCTGAAACCGCAATAGAAATGTCACAAAAATCAAATGCAATTTTATAATCACCATCCATCATCGAGTTCACATCAGGAAATAATTGTAGCGCTCTTGTTACCGCTTTGGTAAAAAACGACATGTATCCTAATCCTATTCCTCCGTGTTTTGCCTTGAAAGCATCTTTGTACTCGTTACGCAATGTATTTATTGGCGTCATATTAACTTCATTAAATGTCGTTAACATGGCCGTATCGTTTTTGGCAGCTACTAATCTTTCTGCTACTTTTCTACGCAACATTGATAATTTGGTGCGTTCTGTACCACGACTTCCACCAGTAGGAGTTCCCATAGATGGTGTAGCATTTACAGCATCATCCTTAGTAATTCTACCCGCTTTACCAGTTCCTACAACAGATTCAGGTGTTATATTTTTTTCGTCTAATATTTTTTTAGCAGCTGGCGAAGGATGTCCAAGCCCCCCCGCCCCCGAAGGGGGAGTTTGAGCAACAACAGGTGATGCTTTTA
>NZ_JBJXDQ010000186.1:0-3511 GCF_046155325.1 Flavobacterium sp. | reverse complement strand
TTTGTCTCTCTACTTCCTCATTTTTGGCTTTTAATTCTTCTTTAATCCTTTTTTCGGCTTCCTTATTTGCTTTTTCTTCCGCCTTTTGTTTGGCTAAAACCGCTTCTGCAGCAACCGACGTTGTTAATAAATCACCAACTGATGCCCTTTGGGTTAGGTCTATTGATTTGACGGAATCTTTGACCACAACAGGTTTTTCTTCAATAATATTTTTATTGATTTCTTGAGCAAAAAAAACATGAGTTGTTGTTAATACTAAGGCTGTTAATAGCAATTTAATTTTCATGATTAGGGCATATTAATTATAACTTTATTTTTAACTTGTAATGCATTTGATTACTATAAAAATCAACAATTTACAAAATATAAATATATACTATTTTCTAATATTTAATTTACTAAATTGTTAAATTTAAATCAGAAAAATCAAAATAGGATAACGTAACACTAAATTACGATTGCTTATATTTGCGAAACTATGGAGAAGTCTAAAATAAAAAATAGTATTGAAAAAACCAATTTGCACTCAAGAAACCTGCATCGATTAGGCTATGATTTTGCAGCATTAATTAACATTTATCCAGACCTTCAACAGTTTGTCATTATCAATGACTACCAAATTGACTCAAACCATAGTGAACAGGCGAAGCAAACAATAGATTTTAGCAATCCCAAAGCTGTAAAAGCATTAAACAAAGCCCTATTAATGGCTAATTATGACATACAAAACTGGGATATTCCTGAAAATTATCTATGCCCTCCTATTCCGGGTCGTGTAGATTATATTCATTATATCGCCGATTTATTAACAAAAAATAATAACGGTATTATTCCCCAAGGCGAAACTATCCAAGTACTGGATATTGGCGTGGGTGCCAATTGCATTTATCCAATTCTAGGAAACGCTGTTTATGGATGGTCATTTGTAGGGACTGAAATTGATGAGAAAGCCCTTCAAAACTGCAAAAAAATAATAGAAGCCAATCCAAGGTTAGTAGATTGCATCAGTTTACAACAACAAATCGAATCCCGTTATATTTTCAAAAATATCATCACTACAGAAGACCGTTTCACTTTCACGATGTGCAATCCTCCTTTTCATAATTCTCAAGAAGAAGCTACCAAATCATCAATTAGAAAAATTAACAATCTTGAGAATACTCGAACCTTAAAACCTGTTTTAAATTTTGGGGGGCAAAACGCTGAATTATGGTGCGATGGTGGTGAATCTGGTTTTGTAACCCAAATGATTTTTGAAAGTGCTAAATACCCGATGCAATGCCTTTGGTTTACTACTCTAGTCTCAAAAAAAGAGAATTTATCTAGTTTTTACAAAACCTTAAATAAGGTTAATGTAGCCGATTTTAAAACCATCGATATGGCACAAGGTCAAAAAACCAGCCGAATCCTTGCATGGACTTTTATGAGCGAAGCGCAACAAAAAGTGTGGAGTTTTGAGTGAAAAATTTAAAATTTTATTTAAAGTCCTACCTCTAAATAATATATTCAAAATAGTAGATAAAATATAAAAATTAAACAGCACTAAAAAAGATTTTAGTGCTGTTTAATTTTCAAAGAATTCAATTTTAATTATTTTATTGCTACAATTGCTTTTATCTCATCAATAATTCGCAAAGCTAAACCATCTGCTTTTTGTTGCGTAGGAGCTTCAGTATAAATTCGTATGATTGGTTCTGTATTAGACTTTCTTAGGTGTACCCATTCTGTTTCAAAATCAATTTTTACACCGTCAATAGTGGTAATATCCTCATTTTTGTATTTCTCGGTCATGGCCACAAGAATCATATCCACATCTATTTGAGGGGTTAATTCAATTTTTTTCTTACTCATGTAGTATTCCGGATACGAAGCACGCAAAGCAGAAACCGTAATGTTCTTGTGGGCTAAATGAGTCAAAAACAAAGCAACACCTACCAAACTATCACGTCCATAGTGTAATTCAGGATAGATAATCCCTCCATTTCCTTCACCCCCAATAATAGCATTGTTTTTCTTCATCAATTCGACTACATTAACTTCACCAACAGCACTAGCCTCATAATTTTCTTTATGAGCATTAGTTACATCGCGCAATGCACGAGAGGAAGACATATTCGAAACGGTATTTCCAGGTGTTTTCCCTAAAACAAAATCAGCACAAGCAACTAATGTGTACTCTTCGCCAAACATTTCACCATCTTCACAAATAAATGCTAGTCGATCTACATCAGGATCAACGACAATGCCTAAATGGGCTTTTTCTTTCACAACTAATTCCGAAATATCGGTCAAATGTTCTTTTAAAGGTTCTGGATTATGAGGAAAATGTCCATTAGGCTCACAGTATAGTTTAACCACTTCAACCCCCATTAATTCTAATAATTTAGGAATAATAATACCTCCTGAGGAATTTACACCGTCTACAACAACTTTAAATTTAGCCGCTTTGACCGCATCGATATCAACCAATGATAAGTTCAATACTTCATCAATATGAATATCCATATAAGCATCATTAACAGTAATTTCGCCAATTGAATCAACATCAGAAAAATAGAAAGCTTCGGCTTCGGCAATTTGAAGGATTTTCTCTCCTTCAATTCCATTTAAAAACTCCCCTTTATCGTTTAGTAATTTCAATGCGTTCCATTGTTTCGGGTTATGAGAAGCGGTTAAAATAATACCGCCATCAGCTTTTTCTAAGGGCACAGCTACCTCTACTGTTGGAGTGGTTGAAAGCCCTAAATCAATTACATCAATTCCTAAACCAATAAGTGTATTTACAACCAGATTTTGAATCATTGGCCCAGAAATTCTAGCATCACGTCCTACTACAACTTTAAATTTCTTTTCATTATTATTGTCTTTCAACCAGGTTCCATAAGCTGAGGCAAATTTCACAGCATCGACTGGAGTTAAATTATCTCCAACTTTTCCGCCAATAGTTCCACGAATTCCCGATATTGATTTTATTAAAGTCATTTTTATTTATGATATTAGATATTTAATTTATGAATGACAAATATAATAATTGGTCGTTTATAATAGTCAATTAAAATTCCTAATTTAGACAAATGAATTTTCTAGCACACATCTATCTTTCTGGCGATAATGATTTAATAAAAATTGGCAATTTTATGGCAGATGGGATTCATGGAAAAAACTTAGAGCATTTTTCTAAAGACATTAGAAAAGGAATTATTTTACATAGGGCAATAGATACATTTACTGATGCTCATCCATTATTTAGAAAAAGTACTAAAAGGTTACATCCTAATTACCACCATTATTCAGGAATTATTGTCGATATTTTTTACGACCATTTTTTGGCAAAGAACTGGAGTAATTATTCTGATGAAAGATTGGAAGATTATTCGGAACGTTTTTACCAATCGTTGAGAGACAATTATGATGATTTGACTCCAAAAACCCAAAAAATGATGCCTTATATGATAGATTACAATTGGCTTCTGAGTTATCAAACCATAGAAGGTATCGAAAGCGTTTTGGC
>NZ_JBJXDQ010000185.1:0-20089 GCF_046155325.1 Flavobacterium sp. | reverse complement strand
TCTGCCATTAATTTTAACATCAAGGAAGCTTCGAATAAATGCGCGCCACTCATTCCATAATTGAAGGTTTTCAACCCTTTCTTTTCAAACAGTTCGGGAACGAAATGATTGTTGGCTCTGGAAGAACCTAAAATCACAACATCATAATTTCCGGCTTTGGAATTGAAGACCTTTTCCACTTTTCCACGGTTGGAAGAATGCAGATACACTGTAGAATACCCCCAATCCAATGCTACTAAAAGCACTAGAATGGTGAGTAAAATTGTGGTAACTAATGTTATAAACTTTTTCATTAAAATTGAAAATAGATGAATTCTTTATAATCAGCATAAGTTCCCAAAGCGATAATCGCAAAGAGACACAAAGTCATTTTCAGCCAACTGTATTTTCCTGAAATGGGGTCTATTTTGAATCGGCTGTTCCATTCTACCAAGATAAAAGCAAGAACCAATAGGAGCAATTCGTAACTGTAACGTTGGTTTTGCAAGTATTGTGAGGCGAAAGTTCCATTGGTAAAAATTTGACCGATGTAATCAAAAGCAATATTGATTGATTTTGCCCTGAAAAATATCCAAGCCAGACAGGTTATCGAAAAAGTGGCCAGGATGCTGAAAAATACTTTTATGGAATTTAAATCCCAATGTAGTTCTGCCGTTTCCATATTAGTTCGGTTGGTTCCCAATAATAAGGAAGGTAAAAAATAGAGCGCATTTATAAATCCCCAAGCCACGAAAGTCCAACTAGCACCGTGCCAAAAGCCACTCACAACGAATATGATGAACACATTGCGAACTTGTTTGAGTTTGCTTCCACGGCTTCCGCCAAGAGGAATGTACAAATAATCCCGAAACCAGGAAGACAACGAAATGTGCCAACGGCGCCAAAACTCCGCAATATCTCTCGAAAAATAAGGGTAATTGAAATTTCGTAATAAGTCCAAACCGAACAATTTGGACATTCCCAAAGCCATATCTGAATAGCCTGAAAAGTCACCATAAATTTGGAATGCAAAATAGACCGAGCCTAAAATTAAGGACAATGAATTCATCGAAGTGTAATTGTCAAAAATGGCGTTGGCATAAGTCGCACACGTATCGGCGATAACCACTTTTTTGACCAATCCCCAAATAATTTGGTAAATTCCTTCTTTGGCTTTTTCGAAATCGAAACTTCTTTTCAGTTTCACTTGTGGTAATAAATGGGTAGCTCTTTCGATAGGTCCAGCCACTAACAATGGAAAATAACTCACAAATAAGGCATAATCTACTACATTTTTTTCGCAATGGATTCTTTTGTAATATATGTCAATCACATAGGACAATCCGTGAAAAGTGTAGAACGAAATTCCAACAGGGAGAATTACGTTCAACAAAATCGGACTTGATTGTATGCCAATAGTATTCAAAGCTTCTGAAAATGAAAACGCAAAGAAGTTGTAGTATTTGAAAATTCCCAAGAAGCCGAGATTGAAGATGATGCTCAACCAAAACCAAAATTTCCGGGTTCTTTCCTTTGTGCTTTTTTCAATTTGGATTCCCGTAAAATAACACAAAAGGGTTGAAAATAGCAATAAAAACAAGAAGCGCCAATCCCAACAAGAATAAAAATAATAACTCACCACAACCAGAAATGCGTTTTGTGCAGTTTTAGTTTTACTAAAAACAAACCAATAGAGTAAAAACACTATGGGTAGAAAAACAGCAAATGTAAGTGAGTTAAAAAACATATTTTACTTGTAAAATGAAGACAAAAACCATCAAAATTGCTCTTGATGGTTTTATGTAATTTGTTTTTCTATTTGATATTATCCTAATAAATCTAACACCGTAGAAGGGAATAAACCTAAAACGATATTTAATAAAATGGAGATAACCGCTACAGCATAGATAACGAAAGGTGTTTTTTGGGTTTCTTCATTTGATTCTTTACTGAACATGGCCAAAATCAATTTGAAATAATAACCCACACTAATGATAGAGTTGATAACAGCAGCAATAACAACTACCAAATACCCTGCTTGGATGCTTTGATTGAAGAGCACCATTTTTGCAAAAAAGCCAGCGAAAATTGGAATCCCCGCCATCGAAAGTAGGGCAGCGGTTAATGCCGTCGCCATCAATGGATTTGATTTTCCTAATCCGTTAAAGTTTTCAATATCTTCGTTATCCTTGTTTTTACATACGTATAATATAACTGCGAAAGCTGCAATACCAGATAGTGAATATGCCGAGGTATAATACAATAAATTCCCTGCGGAGTTGCTAATACTCAACAATGTCATTAACATAAAACCGGCATGTGAAATTCCAGAAAAAGCCAACATTCGTTTTACATTTTTTTGCTTCAAAGCCATAACATTCCCAACCGTCATAGAGGCTATAGAGATAACGATGATGATATTGATATAGGTATCTGAAAGATCAGCATTCATAGCCGTTAATAATTTATATAGGGTTGCCATAGCTACTACTTTTACTAAGGTACTCATAGTTCCAGTAGTCAATGCTGGGGAACCTTCATAAACATCGGGAGCCCAGAAATGGAAAGGAACAGCTGCGATTTTAAAAAGCATACCAATTGTAACCAATGAAATTCCTATTGGGAACCATATTGGTAATTCGGCAGAGCGAGACCATTCTGTAATTTCAGCTACATCAAAAGTTCCCATAGCTCCATAAATAAAACAAATTCCAAACAAAATAATCCCTGAAGCAAATGATCCCATCAAGAAATATTTCATTCCAGCTTCATTGCTTTTCAAGTTCGTTCTGTTACTGGCCGCAAGTATATATAAAGAGATGGATAATACCTCAATACCTAGAAAAAACATGGCTAAGTTTCCAAAAGACACCATAGCCACAGCTCCAGCCAACATGAATATTTTGATGGCAATAAAATCGGAAATTTTGGTTTGATGATTTTCGTAAAAATCATGTGCTAGGGCAACTAAAAAGATTGTTAGAACAATGAATAACCCAGAAAAAGCAGCTGAAAACTTGCTCACCACAATCATATTATTGTAATAATTATGAGGATTATTAAATTCTGTATAGGTAATTCCAAGAATGGTTAAAAGACCAATTATAGTTGCAGGAATAATGGCTTTTCTAAAATTTAAAATTTCAAATAAAAGGCATAAAACACCTAATCCTGTTATAGCTATTAATGTATTCATTTTTTGATTTTTTGATTTTTGATTTACGATTTGAGAAACTGGATTGTAATCTCCAAAAATCCTAATTCTCAAATCCTTAATCCTAATTTTTTAATTAAATCTATTTACTTGAGTTAAAATATTTTCTAGACTTGGTGTTATCAAGTCGGTTATTGGCTTTGGATACATTCCGAAGAAAAACAAAACGGCGATTATAATTACCAATGTTAAACCTTCGTTGAACGTTACATCTGCAAATACTTTTGAGTTAGTTTCGCCCAACATTACATGTTGAAACATTTTCAAAATATAATAAGCTCCTAAAATGATGGTAGTTCCTCCTAGAATGGCAAACCAAATATTCACTTGAAAAAGGCTATACAAAACGGTAAATTCTCCAACAAAGTTAAATGTTGATGGTAAAGCAACCGAGGCTAAAACCAAGATTAGAAACATAGAAGTGAATTTAGGTGTTTGCGCACGAATACCACCCATTTCTGTAATTTTTCGGGTTTCGTATCTTCTGAAAATAATTTCAGCTACAAAAAACAAACCTACCACAACAAACCCGTGCGCTATCATTTGCAAAACAGCACCACGCAAACCATCAAGTGTTAACGTATAAGCTCCAGCAGCAATTAATCCAACGTGTGCTAAAGAAGAATAGGCTAATAATTTTTTCAAGTCTTTTTGTCTTAATGCCACAACCGATCCGTAGATTACTCCTGCAATCCCAAATCCAATTAAAATAGGCATAAGTTCTTTAGCCGCCAATGGAGCGATAGGAATTTGCCAACGAATTACACTATACAATCCCATTTTTAGCATTATTCCCGATAATAACATGGTTCCAACAGTTGGTGCTTTTTGGTACACTTTTGCTTGCCAAGTATGAAATGGAATCAATGGAATTTTGATTGCATAAGCCATAAAGAAAGCCATGAATATCCAGAATTGTTCTATTGAAGATAATTTAAGTTGGGTTAAATCGCTAATCATGAAGCTTCCTGCTTTTTGGTATAAATAAACAAAAGCAATAAGCATAAATAACGAACCCGCCAGCGTGTAAATAAAAAATTTCACTACTGCTTTTTTGCGTTCTTCTGCATCACCATTACCCCAAATTAATGCAATAAAATAAATAGGGATTAGTGACAATTCCCAGAAAACATAATATAAAAGTCCATCCGAAGCTAAGAAAGTTCCGCACATAGCAAAACTCATAAACAAGATTAACGCATAAAATGCTTTCGAATTTTTATAGGTATTCCCAAAAGAGGAAAATATGATAATAGGTGTCAAAGCCGAAGTTAACAAAAGCATTGCTATTGCAAGACCGTCTGCTTGTAGGGCAAAAAACACCTCGGGATTTGAAATCCAAAGTCTGGAGTAGTTTATTTCGTTTCCTAATTCGTATTGGCTAAGCAAGCATAAAGAACTTGCAAATGAGGTTAATCCAAATAGCAAAGCCACTTTCGAGGCCCATTTATCGCCAGACAAATAAGTAGTAAATGAGCCAACTAGAAGTATTATTAATAGGGTAGTTACATCCATCGAATAAAAAGTATTATAAAAATATATATGTTAATATAGCGCAAACACCTATAACAAAAGCAAACAGATACAAACCAACGCTTCCGTTGTGTAGTTTTTTACCTTGTATAGCCAAGTCGTTTGTTATTTTGCCTAATCCAAAAACAAGCGATGATAAACTCGTTTCTACATTTTCTCTAAAAAAGTTAGACAATACATTAGTTGGTTTTACGAAAATAGCTTCGTAAACTTCGTCAACATAGTATTTGTTGTATAAAACTTTGGCGAAACCTGAAATGGCAGCATCCTCACTAGGGATTGAATTGTCTTTTAAGTATTTTTTGTAAGCTATTGCAATTCCAATAACAGCTCCAATTGTTGCTATCGCCATCAACATATATTCTGTAGATCCTAAACCGTGTTCTTCGTGACTGGCTTCTGAAAATAGAGGCGCTAAATATTCATTCAACCAACTATGTCCAGGCAAGCTTATAATTCCACCAAAGAAAGATAAAATCGCTAAAATTATTAGCGGTACAGTAATCAAACTTGGACTTTCATGTATATGATGTTTTTGTTCCTCAGTCCCTCTAAAAGAGTTAAAGAAGGTTAGATAAATCAATCTAAACATATAAAAAGCCGTCATTATTGAAGCAATTGAACCAATTACCCAGAGTGCTCTATTATGATGAAAAGCTGTCATTAATATTTCGTCTTTCGACCAAAATCCTGCTAATGGAAAAATTCCAGCAATAGCTAATGAAGCAATTAACATCGTTATAAAAGTGATTGGCATTGCTTTTTTCAAACCACCCATTTTGCGCATATCTTGTTCCCCGTGTAATCCGTGAATCACCGAGCCAGAACCTAAGAATAAACAAGCTTTGAAGAAAGCGTGTGTGATTACATGAAAAACAGCTATTTCATAGGCACCTAATCCTAAGGCTAAGAACATTAAACCTAATTGTGAAACCGTAGAATAAGCCAATACTTTTTTGATGTCATTTTGAACTAATGCAATTGTTGCAGCGATTAAAGCAGTTGCTGCTCCAACAACAGCTATTATTTCTTGAATATTCGGCGCTAAATCAAACAAGAAATTCAAACGGGTTATCATAAAAATTCCTGCTGTAACCATTGTCGCAGCATGAATTAATGCCGAAACTGGTGTTGGACCAGCCATGGCATCAGGCAGCCAAGTGTATAATGGAATTTGTGCTGATTTTCCAGAAGCGCCAATGAATAAGGCTAAGGCAGCAGATGCAATCCAAAAAGAATTGATTTCCGAAGTTGAAGTTATTGCAGATTTTATGGTGTTGTAATCTAAAGAGTTAAATAAATAACCAACAATAAATATCCCCATTAAAAACCCTAAATCACCAATTCTATTCATGATGAAAGCTTTTTTAGCAGCATCATTAAAATCTTGATTTTTATACCAAAAGCCAATCAATAAGTACGAACAGAGTCCAACGCCTTCCCAACCAATGAACATAACTAGTAAGTTGCTTCCAATAACTAAGGTAATCATGAAGAAAATAAATAAATTTAGATAGGCAAAGAACGAATGCATTTTCTCATCATCATGCATGTAACTGATGGAATATAGATGAATCAGAGATCCAATTCCGGTGACAAATAACAACCACAACAACGATAATTGGTCTAAAAGAAATCCAAAACTAACATTAAATTTTTCAATTGCAATCCAATCAAATAAATTAATTTGAATCGCTTGTTTGGTTTGATTGATTTGCAAGAAAAAATAAATTGTAACAGCAAAAGAAACAACCACTGAAAATGTTCCCACAAATCCAACGATATTCTTTCCAACTTTTTTGCCTAAAAAAACATTAAATATAAATCCTAAAAAAGGAGCTAATAATAAGACTAAAATTAAACGTGTATCCATTGATAATTACCCTTTTAAGTTTTTTAAATTCCCAACATCAATAGATCCCATATTTCTAAATATTGAAACTAAAATTGCCAATCCTACCGCTACTTCTGCTGCTGCGACAGCCATCGAGAAAAACACAAAAACTTGTCCTTGTGCATCTTGATGATAGGTAGAAAACGCAACAAACAAAAGGTTGACGGCATTCAGCATTATTTCAATCGACATAAATACGATGATTGCATTTCGTCTGTACAACACTCCGAAAACGCCAATACAAAAAAGTATTACGCTAAGGAATATGTAGTTTTCGATACCAACTTGATTCAAAATATTGTTCATATTATTTTTCTAATTTTTCTTTTTTAGACAATAAAACCGCCCCAATCATAGCCACCAAAAGTAATATTGATGCAAATTCAAAAGGAACCATATATTCGTTTAATAGCACTTTTCCCAATACTTTTATTGATTGATAATCTTCGCCAGTAGTAACATATTCGCCCACTATTGGTTTTGAATTAATTAAAATTGCAATCAAAATCAAACACATCATGGCGAAAATAACAATAGCTCCTAATCGGGTAAAACGGGGTTTGTACACTTCGTTTTCTTTGTTCAGATTCATTAACATAATAGTAAAAACGATAAGAATCATAATAGCTCCAATGTAAACTATTAAGTTTACCAAAGCTAAAAACTGCGAATTCAACAACAAATAATGTCCAGAAATAGTTGAAAAAGAAATCACCATATAAATGGCGCTGTGCATAGGTTTTCTGCTATAAATAGTCATAAAAGCGGTTCCAATAGTCATCACTGACAAAATGCAAAATAGGAGTAGTGTAATTGACATTAGTTAGCGTTTTTAAGTTGAGCATTTTTCATAGCGACATCCAAAGGCATCACCAATCGGTCTTTTCCGAATATAAAATCTTCCCTCTCGTAACTCGCAGGAACTAATTCTTTTGAAATGGTTAAATAAATAGCGTCTTTCGGACAAGCTTCTTCACACAATCCACAAAATATACACCGCAACATATTAATTTCATATATCGAAGCGTATTTTTCTTCTCGGTATAAATGTTTTTCATCTGCTTTACGTTCTTCAGCCTTCATCGTGATGGCTTCAGCAGGACAGGATAGGGCACATAAACCGCATGCAGTACAATTTTCTCGTCCTTGTTCATCACGTTTCAACATGTGTTGACCACGATGAACCGGACTCATTTCCCGTACTTGATCAGGATATTGAATAGTTGCTTTTTTTCTGAATAAATGTTTTATTGTAATAATCAAACCTTTGACAATCGCAATAAGATACATTCTTTCCCAAAAAGTCATCTCCTTTTTGGAGACCATTTTTTTTCTTCCCGATAAGGATATTTCTTGTATTGACATTTTTTATTTTTATATTAAGCTTAATCCTGCTATCCACTTTATCTTTTGTTCTGAACCCCAGAACAAAAGGATGGTGTTTCTATCAGGGCTAAGGTATTTCTGTTTTATTAAAACCCCAAATAATCGATTATTTCTACTCTCAAAAGAACAATTCCTGTAATAATGATATTCACAATGGATAGCGGAATTAAAATTCTCCATCCTAAATGCATCAATTGATCGTATCTAAATCTTGGTATTGTCCATCGAACCCACATATAAAAGAAGATGAATCCACACAATTTTATAAATAAGGCTGTAATTCCAAAAACATTGGCAATGTTTACTCCCCAATGTTCTACTACCCAACTCATACCAGGATAATTGTACCCACCAAAAAACAAAACTGCTAGTATTGTGGATGAAATAAACATATTGGCATATTCTGCAAACAAATAAAACCCCATTTTCATGGAGGAATATTCGGTATGATACCCTCCAATTAATTCTGTTTCACATTCGGCCAAATCAAATGGTGTTCTGTTTGTTTCGGCAAAAGCACAAATCAAAAATATGATAAAGGATACAGGTTGGTAAAAAACATTCCAATTCATGCCTGATTGTTGAGCCGATATTTCTCTCAAACTTAGGGTTCCTGTCATCATCAATAAGGCAATAATCG
This sequence comes from Flavobacterium sp., assembly GCF_046155325.1. Classification (GTDB taxonomy): domain Bacteria; phylum Bacteroidota; class Bacteroidia; order Flavobacteriales; family Flavobacteriaceae; genus Flavobacterium. Next base: position 11,443 of record NZ_JBJXDQ010000185.1, on the reverse strand, counting down.
ATAATCCCATTGCAACTTCATACGAGACCATTTGTGAGGCAGCTCTAATCGCGCCCATCAAAGAGAATTTATTATCTGATGCCCAACCGCCAATCATTATACCGTAAACACCAATCGAAACCACTGCAAAAACATACAATATCCCAATATTAATATCGGTAGCTTGTAGCAAAATGTCTCTTCCGAAAAGATGAAATCGATCTCCCCAAGGTATAACGGCACTGGTCATCAACGCAGTTGCCATAGCAATTCCTGGCCCCACCATAAATAAAAATTTGTTGGGAGTATCGGGTATAAACTCTTCTTTTGCAAACAATTTTAAACCATCGGCAAGAGGTTGAAATAAACCAAAAGGACCAGCCCTGTTAGGACCAATTCTATCTTGAAGAAAAGCCGCCACTTTTCGTTCAGCATAAGTAGAATACATCGCCATAAACATCGTAAAGGCAAAAACCACCAAAATAACAACGCTTTTTTCTATAATAAAGGTACTATCCATTTTTTAAGATTTTTGGTTGTTTGCGTCTAAGGGAATTTCAGCCATACTTATTTTTTTTCGGTCTTCTTCTCTTCCTAAAAGAATAGTTTCTTCGGTGTTAATAATTACCTTGTCTACTTTTCCGAAGTATTTGTTTTGATTGATAACCGAATCTTTTTCAAATTCTCTAGGTCCTTCAATAACCCAGTCATTTACATCTTTATGATCAAAACGACAGCCATTACAAATAAATTCTTCTACTTCGTGGTATTCATCTTTTCTACCTGTAACTCTTTGAATTTCATTACCAAACATCCAAACAGTCGTTTTCCCAGAACAAGTAGGACAATCTCTATGTGCATCATAAGGTTTGTTGAACCAAACTCTTGATTTGAATCTAAAAGTTTTATCGGTCAATGCTCCAACAGGACAAACATCGATCATATTCCCTGAAAACTCATTGTCAATAGCTTTGGAAATACAAGTTGAAATGTTAGAATGATCGCCTCTATCCATAACACCGTGAACTCTGTCGTCTGTCAATTGGTCTGCAACCATCACGCAACGATAGCAAAGTATACAACGATTCATGTGTAATTGAATATTGGGCCCAATATCTTCTGGCTCAAAAGTTCTTTTTTCTTCTATATAACGACTTTCTGATTTTCCGTGTTCGAAACTTAGATTCTGCAAATCACATTCTCCAGCTTGATCACAAACCGGACAATCCAAAGGGTGATTGATCAACAAGAACTCCGTAACCGATTTTCTTGCTTCTTGTACTCTTGGTGAAGATTTGCTATTCACTTCCATTCCCTCTTGACAACCTGTTACACACGAAGCCATTAATTTTGGCATAGGTCTTGGGTCGGCTTCACTTCCTTTGGCTACTTCAACCAAACAACAACGGCATTTTCCACCGCTTCCTTTTAGTTTCGAATGATAGCACATGGCTGGCGGAACTACTTCTCCACCTATCATTCTAGCTGCTTGCAGGATAGTTGTTCCTGGTGCTACCTCAATTGCTTGACCGTCTATGGTTACTTTCATTTTTACCAATATTTAACTCCTACGGAGTTTTTTAATTCTGAAATCTTAAATCGTTAATCTTCAATCTTAAATCAATTCTTTAGAAACTAAATGCTTTACACTTTCAAAAGGTTCAGCAACAAAATGGTTTCTAATTTTTATTTTTTCTGGAAAACGAATATGATATTCAAATTCATCTCTAAAATGACGAATCGCCGAAGCCACTGGCCATGCTGCTGCATCCCCTAATGGACAAATCGTGTTTCCTTCTATTTTACTTTGAATGCTCAATAGCAAATCAATATCCTCCTCACGACCAAAGCCGTTTTCAATTCGGTTCAATACTTTTTCCATCCAACCCGTTCCTTCACGGCAAGGCGAGCATTGTCCACAACTTTCGTGGTGGTAAAAACGAGAAAAATTCCAAGTATTTCGAACGATACAAGAAGTATCATTATAAACGATAAATCCTCCTGAGCCTAACATTGATCCCGATACAAAACCACCATCGCTCAAACTTTCGTAAGTCATCAAACGGTCTTCGTTATTGGCTGTTTTGTAAATTAAATGAGCCGGTAAAATAGGTACAGAAGATCCTCCAGGCACAAAGGCTTTTAAAGGTCGGTCCGAACTCATTCCGCCCAAATATTCATCAGAATTCATGAATTCATAAACACTCAATCCCATTTCAATTTCATAAACTCCAGGATTTTTGATGTGTCCCGAAGCCGAAATTAATTTGGTTCCTGTAGAGCGTCCCACACCAATTTTAGCATAATCGGCACCTGAATTATTCACAATCCAAGGAACTGCAGCAATAGTTTCTACATTATTTACCACCGTTGGATTGGCCCAAAGCCCTGAAACTGCTGGAAATGGTGGTTTGATTCGAGGATTTCCACGTTTTCCTTCCAATGATTCTAACAATGCTGTTTCTTCACCGCAGATGTAAGCTCCGGCACCAATTTGAACATAAAGTTCTAAATCGAATCCTGTTCCTAATATATTTTTTCCTAACCAACCCGCTGCTTTTGCTTCGGCTATGGCTTTTTCTAAAATTTTGTAAACCCACATATATTCACCACGAATATAAATATAAGAGAGATTAGCCCCTAATGCATAACTGGAAGTAATCATTCCTTCAATCAATAAATGCGGGATAAATTCCATCAAATACCGGTCTTTAAAAGTTCCTGGTTCTGATTCGTCAGCGTTGCAAACTAAATGTCTTGGTTTTCCAGATTTTTTATCAATAAAACTCCATTTCATCCCTGCTGGAAATCCTGCTCCACCACGACCACGAAGTCCCGAAGTTTTCACTTCTTCCACAACTTCATCTGGGGTCATTGTTTTCATAGCTTTTTCCACAGAAGCGTAACCCCCATTTTGGCGATAGACTTCATAGGTTTTAATACCTGGAATATTTACTTTGTCTAATAATATTTTTTGTGACATATTATTTATCGTGTAACGTAATTTTATTATCTCTACAATCAGCAATAATCTGATCTACTTTGTCTTTAGACAGGTGTTCTTTGTAAAAATCACCCAGTTGCATCATTGGGGCATAACCACAAGCGCCTAAACATTCAACTCCTCGTACTTCAAAAAGGCCATCTGGAGTAGTTTCACCCACTTTAACACCTAATTTTTCACAAGTATAATCCATCAAATCTTCAACACCATTCAAACAACAAGGTGAAGTATGGCAAAATTCGAACATATATTTCCCGATAGGTCGTCTGTTGTACATGCTATAAAAAGAAACAACCTCATAGACTTCAATAGGTTTTATATGCAAGATTTCAGCAACTTTGTCTTGCAATTCAATACTCAGCCAATTGTCGTGAGCATCTTGAACTTCGTGTAAAACAGGCAATAATGCCGATTTTATTTTATCTTCTGGATAATGACTAATTAATTCATTGATGCGAGTCATCAATATATCGGTAATATTTATTTCTTGTTTGTAATCTGTTCTTTCCATTTTTATTGTTTTTTGCCGCAAAGGCGCAAAGTCACAAAGTTTTTAATTTTAAAATCTGCATTCTGCAATCTGCATTCTGTAATCTTTTTTAAGCATCTAATTCTCCTGCAATAACATTTAAACTTGACAAAATAACAATCGCATCCGATAGCATGGCGCCTTTTATCATTTCTGGATAAGCTTGGTAATAAATAAAGCAAGGTCTTCGAAAATGAAGTCTATAAGGAGTTCGACTGCCGTCGGTAACCAAATAAAAACCTAATTCTCCGTTTCCACCTTCAACAGCATGATATATTTCGGCGACTGGAACAGGGATTTCACCCATTACAATTTTGAAATGGTAAATCAAAGATTCCATATCATTGTAAACATCTTCTTTGGGAGGTAAATAATATTCTGGGACATCAGCGTGAAATTCATTTCCCTCTGGCATTTTGTCTAATGCTTGACGAATGATACTCAAACTTTCCCATACTTCGGCATTTCGAACACAAAAACGATCATAAGTATCGCCTGATTTCCCCACTGGAATTATAAAATCAAAATCTTCGTAAGAGGAGTAAGGATGCGCCACACGAACGTCGTAGTCTACTCCAGCCGCACGTAAATTTGGACCAGTAAATCCATAATCCATTGCCATTTCCGCAGTAATTGGACCAACATTTACCGTTCTGTCGATAAAAATTCTGTTTCTTTCAAACAAATTTTCAAATTCTTTCCACGCAATTGGGAAGTCTTTTAAAAACACATCCAATAACTCAAAAGCTTTTGGTGACCAATCTCTTTCGAAACCGCCTATTCTCCCCATATTGGTTGTCAAACGAGCACCACAAATTTCTTCGTAAATTTCGTAAACTTTTTCTCTAAATTGGAAAACATATAAGAATCCTGTATACGCTCCGGTATCAACTCCCAGAATTGAGTTACAGATAATATGATCCGTTATACGTGCTAGTTCCATCACGATTACTCTTAAATATTGCACTCTTTTAGGAACTTCAATATCTAATAGTTTTTCTAAAGTCAACCACCATCCCATATTATTGATAGGGGATGAGCAATAGTTCATACGGTCGGTTAATGGAGTGATTTGGTAAAAAGGTCGATTTTCGGCAATCTTTTCAAAAGCTCTATGGATATATCCAATGGTCGGTTCTGCTTCAATAATTTTTTCACCATCCATTAATAAGATGTTTTGAAAAATCCCATGCGTCGCAGGATGTGTAGGGCCTAAATTTAGGATAGAAAGTTCACTTCCATCGTCATTATGTCGATTTTTAATAATCTCAGCATAGCGATGCTCTGGGGGTAATAGTAGTTCTGACATCTATAATTAAAAATTGATAATTAAAAATTGATAATTCAAGAATTTCAATTAAATAGTAATATTTTGTTGTTTATAATTATCAATTATTCATTGTTAATTATACATTATTTGCTGTTCTACCGAAGTATCTATCGTCTTTGTCTGTTCTGCCAGAATCTTCCATAGGGAATTCTTTTCTCATTGGATGTGAAACCATTTCATCCATATTTAATATTCTTTTTAATTGAGGATGCCCAATAAAATGAATGCCGTAAAAATCAAAAGTTTCTCTTTCCATCCAATTCGAACTAGGAAAAATAGTAGTTAAGCTTTTAATTTCCGGTTTTGAACCATTGATAAAAACCTTAATTTTTATTCGTTTACTTTCGAACCAATTGTGTAAATGATATACAACTGCAAATTGTCTATCCTCAGTATTTTCAGGATAATGAACTCCACATAAATCGGTTAGAAAATGAAAACGTAGTGCAGGATCATTTTTCAAAAAGAGAATAACGGCTGTAATTTTGTCGGCTACAACTTCTAATGAAAAAATTGATGCCTCTTTATTGAAATTAAAAACACTTTCGCCAAATGTTTCTATTAATTTATCTTGGATTGTGGTAGATTCTAATCCCATGGTTATTTTATGTTATAAGAAGCCAATAATTCTTGGTATTCAGGAGAGCTTCTTCTTCTTACAGATTCACTTTTAACTAAATCTTGTAATCGCATTACGCCATCAACAATTTGTTCTGGTCTTGGAGGACAACCCGGAACATAAACATCTACTGGAATAACTTTGTCTATTCCTTGAAGCACAGAATAGGTATCAAAAATTCCGCCGGAACTCGCACAAGCTCCCACTGCTATAACCCATCTAGGCTCTGCCATTTGTTCGTAGACTTGACGCAAAATTGGACCCATTTTTTTCGAAATTGTTCCCATTACGAGTAACATGTCAGCTTGACGAGGAGAAAAACTAACGCGTTCCATGCCAAATCTAGCTAAATCATAGTGAGAAGCCATAGTTGCCATAAACTCAATTCCACAACAAGAGGTAGCAAAAGGCAAAGGCCAAAGCGAATTAGCACGTGCCAATCCGACTACATCATTTAGTTTTGTAGCAAAGAATCCTTCACCTACAACACCTTCAGGAGGGGCAACCATTTTTATATTTGAATCGCTCATTTTTGTAAAATTACGAATTATGAATTTATAACTTAAAAATTTAAAACATTCTTGTAAATACTTTAGAAATTAGAAATTCGTAATTTCTAATTATTTTTACTCCCATTCTAATGCTTTCTTTTTAATGATATAGAAAAATCCTACCAACAACAAAAGCATAAAAACTACCATTTTCACCATACCTTCTATACCTAATTCTTTAAAATTTACGGCCCAAGGATAAAGAAAAATTACCTCAACATCGAACAATACAAAAAGAATGGCAACCAAAAAGTATTTAACAGAAAATGGAATTCTAGCATTTCCTAATGATTCAATTCCACATTCGAAATTAGCATCTTTAATTTTTGACGATCTTTTAGGCCCTAATTTAGAAGAAAGTACTATCATTCCTACCACAAAGCCAATTGCTAAAATGGCTTGCATTAGTATTGGTAAATAATCTAATTGGCTTGATTGCATATTAAAAAATTGATTAATCTAAAATTCGAGACAAAGATAGGTTTCAAGTAATTAAAACACAAGTTTAAAACCAAAATTAGTTTGAAGTAAAATAGAATTAACTTTTAATTATAAATTGTTCATTTGAGTTTGAAGAGTTCCAATTTTTATCAAAACAAAAAAGCGTCCCGATGTATCGGGACGCTTTAAACATTCGTAGGCAAAAAAAAATTTTATGCCTAGATAACTGCTACTTTAGCAGCAACTTTTCCTTTTCTTCCTTCTTCTTCTTCATAGCTAACTCTGTCACCTTCACGAAGTTCTTCCGCGTTGATTCCTGATGCATGAACAAAAATGTCTTTTCCTGTTTCTTCGTCTGTAATGAATCCGTAACCTTTTGATTCATTGAAAAATTTAACTGTACCTGTACGCATTGTAATAATGATAATAATTTATAATATCGCAAATGTAATATTTAATATAATACGAACGAGCTTAATGTGCAAAATTTTATAAAAAATATTGATTTACAGCGTTTTCTGTTTATAAATACAATAAATATTACTTTAAATTTAATTGAATATGCAATTCTTTTAGCTGACTTTCATCTATTATCGATGGAGCATCAATCATCACATCTCTTCCGGAATTGTTTTTTGGGAAGGCAATAAAATCACGAATCGTCTCTTGTCCCCCAAGAATAGCTACCAATCTATCCAAACCAAAAGCCAAACCTCCGTGTGGTGGTGCGCCATATTGAAATGCATTTATCAAAAACCCAAATTGATCTTCAGCCTGTTCAGGCGTAAAACCTAAATATTTAAACATCAATTGTTGGGTAGTTTTATCGTGAATACGAATAGAACCACCACCAATTTCGTTACCGTTCAAAACCATATCATACGCATTGGCACGAACTTTACCTGGGTTAGTTTCTAACAATGCCATATCCTCAGGCTTTGGCGAAGTAAACGGATGGTGCATCGCATGATATCTTCCGCTATCTTCATCCAATTCTAATAATGGAAAATCTACTACCCATAGTGGTGCAAATTCTTCAGGATTTCTTAATCCTAAGCGATTCGCCAATTCCATTCGAAGTGCACTCAATTGAGTTCTGGTTTTATCGGTTGGGCCGGAAAGAATTAACATTAAATCGTTCGGTTTTGCATTCATTTTATCGGCCCAAGTTTTTAAAACTTCTTCGTCAAAAAATTTATCGACGGACGATTTTAGCGTTCCATCTTCATTATATCGTACATAAATTAAACCTTTTGCTCCAACTTGAGGTCTTTTTACCCAATCGGTCAATTCATCCAATTGCTTACGAGTATATTGAGCACAATTTTCAACATTAATGGCCAATACTATTTCTGAATCGTCAAAAACCGGAAACCCTTTCGGTTCAAATGTTCCCCCTTCGGGGGTTAGGGGGCAAAATTCCATCCCAAAACGAATGTCTGGTTTGTCATTTCCATAGGTTTTCATGGCATAATCATAAGTGATACGTGGAAATTTATCTACTTCAATACCTTTGATTTCCTTCAACAAATGGCGAGTCAAGCCTTCGAAAACATTTAATATATCTTCTTGCTCAACAAAAGCCATTTCACAGTCAATTTGTGTAAACTCAGGTTGTCTATCGGCACGCAAATCTTCGTCACGAAAACATTTTACTATTTGGAAATACTTGTCCATTCCGCCTACCATCAATAATTGTTTGAAGGTTTGTGGTGATTGTGGTAACGCATAAAATTGACCCGGATTCATTCTTGATGGTACAACAAAATCCCTAGCTCCCTCAGGAGTTGACTTGATTAAATAAGGAGTTTCTACTTCACAAAAATCCAAATCAGATAAATATTTTCGAACTTCCATCGCCACTTTATGACGAAAAAGTAGGCTGTTTTTTACGGGATTACGACGAATATCAAGGTAACGGTATTTCATCCTGATGTCTTCGCCACCATCGGTTTCATCTTCAATAGTAAAAGGAGGAGTTAGCGAAGCATTTAATATGTTCAACTCGGTTACTAAAATTTCGATTTCGCCTGTTGGTATGTTTTTGTTTTTGGCTTCACGTTCAATCACAGTTCCTTTTACTTGAATCACAAATTCACGGCCTAATGTTTTGGCTCGATCAAATACGGTTTTTTCGGAACGACTTTCGTCGAAAATTAATTGGGTAATTCCATAACGGTCACGCAAATCGACCCAATTCATAAATCCTTTATCACGTGATTTTTGAACCCAGCCCGCAAGGGTAACTTCGGTATTGATATTTGAGGCATTTAATTCCCCACAGTTATGACTTCTATACATTAGAATTAATTTTAGACCGCAAATTTAGGACTAATTATGAAATTATGAATTATGAAATTCGAAAGATTGAAAAAACTACTGAGGATGTTTCTATGCATAGTATTTGAATATTTCTAATATTTAAATATTATTAAAAATAATCAGCTTTTAATCTAGTTAATTTAAAATATTTTTTTATATTTACTCTATAAAGAAGACGCTCTCGATTACAGAAATCAGCATAAAAAGTAAAAATTACAGTGCTATTCTGGATATTAAATGGTTAATATAGCGTCTATAAAGAATCGGCTATTACAAATTTTTGTAATAGCCGATTTTGATTTTATTATAACAAGAATTCCTCATAAGTATCAGGCGTAACTATTTTTGATGTCACATTATCATAGTTTGTCGAAAAAGTTACTGGAATTTTATACTTGGTTTTAGCCTTCCATTTTATTTCACAAGCCAAAATTTGGTCTTCATTTTTTTCAATATAATCAATTTCCTGTTGTTGTGTGGTTCTCCAAAAAAACGAATTCGCTTCATTTTTTTGAATATTCAAGTGCTTGATGCGTTCGCTTATGATATAGTTTTCCCATAAACTGCCCATGTCGGTTCTTTGAGACAAAGGATTAAAATTTCCCGTAACCGCATTGATAATTCCGTTGTCATAAAAATAGATTTTCTTGCCTTTTTTTATTTCATTTCGAACATTGCTTGATAATGCAGGAAGTTTAAAAATCACGAATGCCTTTTCGAGCAAATTGATATATTTTTCAACGGTTTTATTGTCTATTTGAATGAGTTTGCCCAATTCATTATAATTCACTTCGCTGCCCACTTGAAGCGCCAAAGCTTTCACTATTTTTTGAAGCAAAACCGGTTTTGATATTTGCTCCAACAAGAACAAATCTTTATACAAATAACTGTTGGCGATCAATTTTATATGTTCTTTGGCGTCTATCGAATTGGTGATTATCTCTGGATAACTACCATAAATAAGCCGTTGTTCCAAGGCTCTTTTTTCTTCCAACAAACCATTGTGAGTGACCATTTCGGCAAATGCAATTGGGAATAAATACATTTCATATTTTCTTCCTGTCAATGGTTCGTTTAGTTTGTTTGCTAATTCAAAACTAGAGTAACCCGTGGCGATAACTTGCACCGATTTTATTTGGTCCACAATAATTTTAAGTACAATCCCAATATTCGTAATGTGTTGCGCTTCGTCAATGACCAGAATTTCGTTGTCACCAATACTATTTTTTAGTTTTGTAACGTTTGGGTTTTCGAACAAAACAAGTACATCCGATTCGTCTCCGTTCAGGAAAAGTGTTTTTTTGTTTAAATCAGCAATTAAGTTTTGGACAAAAGTAGTTTTTCCCACTTGTCTTGGGCCAAAAACCAGTAGTGCTTTTCCTTTGAATAATCGTGCTTTGGCTTAGTCTGTTTGTTCTCTTCGTATCATACGAAATTGTATTTATGAGAACACAGAAGTAATTAAATCTCGATAAAATCCAAAATTATTATGGTTTTTTTGGATTTGATTCCAAAATAATTATAGTTTTTGAGGCTGTTTGCTCTTGATTGTGGGCACAGTTTGCAAAAATGCGCTAGCGTTTATGAGAAGATTTATGTTAATCCGAGCAATCTGGAGCGGGCGAATTTATAATTTCTACTCATTATTTACTGGCTTTTAGATTTTATCGTAAATATAGAAACTTATGCTTTAACTTCACCTACCACACGAAAGGATTCGTGCGGGAGCGGGGGAGCGGGGTGTGTTGGCGGTAATACTATTAGTCGTAATGATGTCTACATTTCAAAATTTGAATTTCATCATCGATAAATCTGTAAATTAATCTATGTTCATCATCAATTCTTCTTGACCAAAATCCAGCATACTTGTGTTTAAATGGTTCTGGCTTTCCTATTCCTTCAAAAGGATTTCTTGAAATATCTTTGAGTAGATCATTTATTTTTTTAACTTTCTTCTTGTCAATTTTTTGCCAATACAAATAATCTTCCCAAGATTCATCAACAAATACATACTTCATTTTATTCCTCAATTAAGTCTTTAGAAAATGACTTACCACTCTTAAATTTATCAATAGCAGCATCTAACCTACTTTCGTTAGTTCTGTTTGATAATTCATAATTTGTTGCAATTAGTGAATTATATTCTTCAAGTGAAATAACAACAATCCCTGAATCTTTTCCACGATTTATAATTAGAGTTTCAAAGTTTATTGCTACTCTATCAAAGTAAGATTTAATATCTTTTCTGAAATCTGAAATATTTGCTACTACCATAATTGTTATAATTTGTACAAATTTATGTACAATATTTCGATTTTACGCAATATTCGTCAAATTATTACTGCTAACGTCGTTCCCGTGCTACTAGAAGTTTGGGAGCGGGGGATTTATGTAAATCCGAGCTATCTGGGACAGTTTGCAAAACTGCGCTAGCGTTTATGAGAAGATTTATGTTAATCCGAGCTATCTGGTTTTCGATTGAAATACAGCAATAAAATAATCTCGATAGCGCAGTTTTGCAAACTGTGCCCATTCCAATTTTCATTTAAACATATCTTACAAAATGCAATAGCCTTTTATTTTTTATTACCTGCTCTCGTTTGTGGGCACAGATTGAAAATCTGCGCTAGCGTGTAAGAGAATGATTTGTCATATCCGAGCGATCGGG
>NZ_JBJXDQ010000184.1:0-18929 GCF_046155325.1 Flavobacterium sp. | reverse complement strand
GATGGAATTCCCATTAATTCTTCTTGAACTTTAGAAGCTGGACCAAGTAAATCAACATGACCTTTCATGGCTTTTTTAATCAACATTCCCACTGAAAGCATACGATTAATTTCGTTTGTACCTTCATAAATACGAGCGATACGAGCATCACGCCAAGCCGATTCCATAGGAGTATCTTCGGAAAATCCCATACCACCAAAAATTTGAATTCCTTCGTCGGAACAATTTTGAACATCTTCCGAAACGGCTACTTTTAGAATAGAACACTCAATAGCAAATTCTTCAACGCCTTTTAATTCCGCTTCTTGATGTGAAGTTCCTTCTGCTTCTCGAGCTATGATTCTATCTTCAATATTTTTTGCAGCACGATAAGAGGCACTTTCACCAACATAACAATTGGTTGCCATTTCTGCTAATTTGGAACGAATGGCACCAAAACTTGAAATTGGAGTGTTAAACTGAATTCTTTCGTTTGCATATTTAACCGAACCAGAAATGACTCTTCGTTGCGCATCCAAACAAGCAGCTGCCAATTTGATTCTACCAACATTCAACGCATTCATGGCAATCTTGAATCCATTTTCTCTTTCGGATAACATGTTTTCAACAGGAACTTTAGTGTCTGTAAAGAAAACCTGGCGTGTCGAAGACGCACGAATTCCTAATTTATGTTCTTCTTCGTTCATCGTAATTCCGTTGGCTGAATCGTTTTCAACAATAAAACCAGTGATGTTTTTATCGGTACCAATTCTAGCAAAAACAATAAATACGGAGCAGAAACCGGCATTCGAAATCCACATTTTTTGTCCTGTAATCGAATATGTTTTTCCGTCTTCAGACAAAATCGCTTTTGTTTTCCCTGAATTGGCATCACTTCCTGCGCCCGGTTCGGTCAAACAATACGCGCCAAACCATTCGCCAGAAGCTAATTTAGGTACATATTTTTGCTTTTGTTCCTCAGTTCCGTATAAAGTAATTGGCATGGTCCCAATTCCTGTATGTGCACCAAAAGCTGTAGAAAATGAACCCGTTGCTCCCGAAATATAGTCGCAAACCAGCATTGTAGAAACAAATCCCATTCCCAATCCACCATAAGCCTCAGGAACAGCAACTCCTAGAAGTCCTAGTTCACCAGCTTTGCGCATACTTTCTTCGGTAAACGCATAATCTTTTTTCTCAAAACGGTCTTTGTTTGCCCATAATTGTTTGTCAGCAAATTCTTTAACCATATCACGCATCATGATTTGCTCTTCCGAAAAATCTTCTGGTGTAAAGATGTTTTCACATTTTGTTTCTTTAACGATAAATTGTCCGCCTCTTGTTTTGTTATCCATATCGGCCCCCTAACCCCCGAAGGGGAATTCCTACTAGGGGTAAGTAGGGTTTTAGATTATATACAATATTATTTTATTTATTATCACGAGAGTTACCCCTTTGGGGGTTAGGGGGCTTACATCAACTCATAAACTCCAGCACTTCCTTGTCCAGTCCCAACACACATTGATACAATTCCGTATTTGGCTTTTCTCAGTCTCATTTCTTCGAATAATTGCACCGATAATTTTGCTCCAGTACATCCTAGTGGATGTCCTAATGCGATTGCGCCACCATTTACGTTGATGATTTCTGGGTTCAAACCCAATTCACGAGTTACTGCCAATGCTTGTGAGGCGAAAGCTTCGTTCAATTCGATTAAATCAATATCTTTCAAAGTTAAACCAGCTTGTTTCAACACTTTTGGAATGGCTTTTACTGGTCCAATTCCCATAATCCGTGGTTCAACTCCTGCAGAGGCAAAGTTTACCAAACGAGCAATTGGTTCCAAGTTTAATTCTTTGACCATTTCTTCACTCATTACCAATACAAATGCTGCACCATCACTCATTTGTGATGAATTTCCAGCAGTTACAGAACCATCGGCTGCAAAAACTGGTCTTAACGCTGCTAAACCTTCCAATGAGGTTCCGAATCTTGGTCCTTCATCTTTGTTAACAATGTATGATTTGGTTTCTTTTTTTCCATTTTCATTGATGAAAGTTTGCTCGACCGTAATTGGTACAATTTGAGAATCGAATTTCCCTTCTGCTTGTGCTTTCAGCGCTTTATTGTGGGAGTTGAATGCGAATTCATCTTGATCGGCACGAGAAATATTGAATTGCTTCGCCACAGCTTCCGATGTTAATCCCATTCCCCAGTAATAATCCTCGTTTCCTGCTTTTGCCACAGCATAATCAGGTGTTGGTTTGTAGCCGCCCATTGGGATAAAACTCATGCTCTCAGCTCCACCAGCAATGATGCAATGTGCCATTCCAGATTGAATTTTGGCAGTTGCCATTCCGATAGTTTCTAATCCAGATGCGCAATATCTGTTTACTGTTACTCCTGGAACATCATCGATTTTTAATCCCATTAACGAAATTAAACGACCTACGTTTAAACCTTGTTCTGCTTCTGGCATAGCGTTTCCTACCATCACATCATCTATGCGGGTTTTGTCGAAATCAGGCAATTCGTTCATCATAAATTCGATGGTTTCGGCTGCTAATTCGTCAGGTCTTTTAAATCTAAAAAGTCCTTTTGGTGCTTTTCCAACGGCTGTTCTGTATGCTTTTACTATATATGCTGTTTTCATAAATAAGCCCCCTAACCCCCGAAGGGGGAATTCCTATTAGGGGTAAATAGGGTTTTAGAATCACATTTTTAATTATAGAATGTGATATATTATTATTTCAATTATTTAAAGAACTTTCAAATTAAAAATTAGTATTCACAATTTTGAGCATTCCCCCTTTGGGGGTAAGGGGGCTTTAATTCCTCAACGGTTTCCCTTTGGTTAACATAAACTGTATTCTTTCTAATGTTTTTCTCTCGGTACATAATGAAAGGAAAGCTTCTCTTTCAATATCTAATAAATATTGTTCCGATACCAATGTGTGTTCTGACAAATCGCCACCAGCCATAACGTAAGCCAGTTTATTTGCAATTTTCAAATCGTGTTCTGAGATGTATTTTCCAGCAACCATTTGGTTTGTTCCAACTAAGAACATTCCGAGTGCTTGTTTTCCTAAAACTTTTACGTCTGTTCTTTGAATTGGTTTTGTATAACCTGCTTCTGCCATAAGCAATGCGTGTTTTTTAGCTTCGGCAATTTGACGGTCTTTGTTTACGACAACAACATCTTTTCCGTGTTGAAGAATTCCTAAATCAAAAGCTTCATAAGCAGAAGTGGAAACTTTTGCCATGGCAACAGTCATAAAATATTCTTGCAAAACATTCAATTCTACATCATTTTTACGAAATAAATCAGCGGCACGCAATGCCATTTCCTTAGAACCACCACCACCTGGAATCACACCAACTCCAAATTCTACTAATCCAATGTAGCTTTCCGCAGCAGCTACTACTTTATCAGCATGCATACTCATTTCGCATCCACCACCAAGTGTCATTCCATGAGGCGCTACAATTACTGGAATTCCTGAGTAACGAACTCGCATCATGGTGTCTTGAAACATTTTGATTGCCATATTTAATTCGTCATATTCTTGCTCAACAGCCATCATAAATATCATTCCGATATTGGCACCAACCGTAAAATTTGCCGCTTGATTTCCGATTACTAATCCTTGATATTGTGTTTCTGCTAAATCAATTGCTTTGTTTATTGCTATTAAAACATCGCCACCAATGGTATTCATTTTTGATTGAAATTCTAAATTCAGAATTCCGTCCCCTAAATCTTGGATGATTGCGCCGCTATTGCTCCACACTTTTTTGCTTTCACGAATGTTGTTCAAGATAATAAAACTGTCTTGACCTGGAACTTTAGTCTGAGACTTTGTAGGGATATTATAGAAGTAAGTTGCTCCTTCTTTTACTGAATAAAAACTAGTATTTCCAGACGCCAACATTTCGCTAACCCAAGCAGCGGGTGCAAGGCCTTCGGCTTTCATGATTTCGATTCCTTTTTCGACACCGATGGCATCCCAAATTTCGAAAGGTCCATTTTCCCAACCGAAACCGGCTTTCATCGCATCGTCGATTTTGTATAATTCGTCTGAAATTTCAGGAATTCTATTGGAAACATAAGCAAACATTCCAGAGAAAGATTTACGATAGAATTCGCCTGCTTTGTCTTTTCCTTTCACTAGAACTTTGAAACGATTAATAGGTTTATCAATTGTTTTGGTTAATTCTAATGTCGCAAATGAGGCTTTTTTTGCAGCACGATATTCTAAAGTATCTAAATCTAATGAAAGAATGTCTTTGTCGACTTTTTTATAAAAACCTTGATTGGTTTTGCTTCCTAACCATTTGTTTTCCATCATTTTATTGACAAAATCTGGAAGCTTGAACAATTCGTGCTGCTCGTCATTTGGACAATTTTCGTAAATTCCGTTGGCAACGTGAACCAAAGTATCTAGTCCAACAACATCGACAGTTCTAAAAGTAGCCGATTTAGGGCGACCAATAACTGGACCAGTTAATTTATCGACTTCTTCGATAGTCAATCCCAATTCTTTTACCAAATGAAATAACGATTGAATTCCATAGATTCCAACTCTGTTTCCAATAAATGCTGGAGTATCTTTGGCAACGACCGAAGTTTTTCCTAAATATTGTGATCCATAATTAGTAAGAAAATCCAATACTTCGGTTGAAGTTTTTGGACCAGGAATAATTTCGAATAATTTTAAATAACGAGCTGGATTGAAAAAGTGCGTTCCACAGAAATGCTTCTGGAAATCTTCGCTTCTTCCTTCGCTCATAAATTTAATTGGAATACCTGAAGTATTCGAAGTAATTAAAGTTCCAGGTTTACGGAATTTTTCTACTTGTTCGAAAACCAATTTTTTTATATCCAAACGTTCCACAACAACTTCGATAATCCAATCGACATGGGCAATTTTCGCCATATCGTCGGTCGTGTTTCCTGTTGTAATTCGGTTGGCGAATTTTTGATTATAGATAGGTGAGGGTTTCGATTTTAATGCATTGGCTAAACTGTCATTAACCAATCGGTTTCTGACGATTTTACTATCTAATGTTAGTCCTTTTTTAGCTTCTGCATCGGTAAGTTCACGAGGAATTATATCGAGAAGGAGGACTTCGACGCCAATGTTGGCAAAATGACAAGCAATTCCTGAACCCATAATTCCAGATCCAATGACGGCTACTTTTTTTATTAATCTTTTCATTTTTTTTTATTTTTAAAGAGAATAGAAAATAGAGAATAGACTTTTTTAAATTTAAGTTTAAACTCTATATTCTTTATTCTTAATTTTTAAAATATTTTTTTTTCTTGAATGAGATCATTTATGATTTCCGAAACTTCAATAAAATTTTGAAGCTTTTCATTTGCAACATTTTGTTTGATAACCTCGTTAAATTTCAATACAGTATTTTTAGAAAGTTCTCTTTTTTCTTTACCAAATTCGGTTAGATATACTAGTACTCCACGACCATCCTCAGGATTTTTTTTCCTGATTATTAATCCCTTGTCCTCTAATG
The DNA here is from genome assembly GCF_046155325.1 of Flavobacterium sp. Taxonomy (GTDB): domain Bacteria; phylum Bacteroidota; class Bacteroidia; order Flavobacteriales; family Flavobacteriaceae; genus Flavobacterium. The sequence goes on along the minus strand of NZ_JBJXDQ010000184.1, from coordinate 13,418 downwards.
ATTTCAAAGTTCTTGTTAGACTAGTTGCTTCCATACCCATTTTTGGTCCTAAAGTAGTAGAAGGTGTTCCCTTTTCTTTATCAATACTTAAAAGTGTAAAACCAGTTGCCATAGTTGCATCGTATTTTGAAGCTTCTTCATTATACATTCTAGCTACTGCTTGCCAGGTTGCACGTAATATAAAATCTATTGTTTTTTCTTTCATAACTTTATTATTGATTCAAAGATAATAAATAAATACTATGCACGCATAGTATTTAGAAAAAATATTAAAATTTTACAAAAAAAAAACTCCTCAATTTTTGAGGAGTTTAAAATAAAATAAAAAAAGTATTTATTTTATTTTATTGCACATAATAGCAATTGTAGCGCCAGTTAAAGCCGTCATTACAATAGTAAGAACTGTGTCTAAACCAAAAACTTGCCAATTAATATCTTCAGTGGCTTTTTTAACATTAATAAATAAATTCCAGTATAATCCTAAAAACAAACCTAAGATTGCGCCAGCTTTAATTCCAGTCATCCAAATATTTATGTGAGCCCATTTTGTAAAAATGTAGGCAATAAAAAGGCCTGTAATTAAACTTCCTGCTGTAATCATTTGCATATTCATAACTTCTCCTTCTATAATCGGAAATTGACTTTCAAATACAATTCCGTAAAATAACCACGCTAGTAGAAAATTTACAATACCTCCTACAATACCTGAAACTAAAAATTTTTTTGCATTCATAATTTATTGGTTTTAATTGGTTTATAATATAAATTTAGTTTTTTTTTTTTGATAATTCAGTATTTTTTAGCATTAAATATTATTAACTATGATAGTATTTGTAATGCTAAAAAGATTATTTTATCTATTTTGGTTAAAATTTGGGGTTAAATTTCCGCACTATTTTTATTTATAATAAAAATTTTATAAATTATTTATTGGTAAAAAAAAATATTAAACATACATTTGTTTACTTATTCAAAAACACCGGTAACAATGTTTAATTTCACACAGTATTTAGGTTTTTTACTTTTCTTAACCATTTTAACAATAGGATTTTGGTTGATGTTTTTTTTAGTAGGTTTTGTTTCTTATTGGTTAGGAGGAACAGCTTTAGAAAAATTTAAAGAAAGAAAAGCAAAAAAAGAACAATCAGTTTAGGCTGATATTGAAATAATAAAAAAGGACTCGAATATTCGAGTCCTTTTTTATTATTAATAATCCATCCCTTCACCACCATATTCTTTTCGCTTTTTATTTTGTTCATTATCTTTATCTATATCTTTTTTCTGATTTTTGAAACGATAAGTAAAAGATAAATTAACTTGTCTTGGTCTTCGTTGATTTTCAGAGTAGGTATTTACAATTGGCAGGTATGTTTGCATAATTATTTTATCAGAGTTAAATAAATCGGTAACATTAATTGCTATGGTTCCTTTGTTATTTAGGACTTCTTTACTAAAAGCTAAATTTGTTGATAAAACACCTAAACTTTGTCCTTGTGCAGTATTTTGAGGAGCTTTGTATATTATGTTTGTTTGCCATTCAATTTTATAAGGAAGAGTTAACCTTGAAGAGATTCTGGTGAACCAGCTTAAAGCATCCCGGTCAAAATTTTCAGTAATAATTTCATTAGAATTTATTAATTTATATGAATAATTTCCTCTCACTTTGCTTTGATAAAAATTAAAATTACCATTAATCCTCCATTTTTTTGATTGTGAGTAGTTTAAATTAAATTCAAATCCAAACCGATTTTCATTTGATAAATTTATTGGAGTTGTTAATATAACGGGTGTTGTTATACTTATACCATTAACAATTGTTTTAACAACTTCTCCATTGGGTCTTCTAATAAATTGAAAATTATCATTTGTTTTGTTATAATAAAATGAGGAAGAAAAAGTGATTTTACTCCACTTTGTCAGGTAGCCAAAATCTAATGCGTCAGTAAATGAGGGATATAGCCTCGGGTTTCCTTGAAATAAATTTACATTACTTGAATAACTTGAAAAAGGGTTAATAAACCTATTTCGAGGTCTAGATACTCTTCTACTATAATTCATTGAAATTGAAGTTTCTTCAGATAATTGATACGTCAAAAAAGAACTTGGAAAAAAATTATTGTATTTAATATTATAATTTTCATTGGTAGTTAGCAAGTTGATGTCTATTTTAGAATCTTCGTATCGTAATCCAAATAAAAAAGAAATTTTATTTATTTTAGATCCAAATTGTGAGTAAATCGCGTTTATTTTTTCTTTATATTCTAATTTGTTAGTTAAATTTAAATTAGGTGTGATTCCCCCATCATTATTCATAGTTCCTACACTATAATCAGTTAGCATTGTATTTAAATCACCCTTGAAACCTGCTTCAAATTGACTATTTTTAGAAAATGGCAAAACATAATCCGTTTGGAATAAATTTTTATTTTGAGTTTGATTGTTTTTTGTGATTTCTTTAGTAGCGTTTGATTCTTCTGCTTTAATAAAATTATTAATCGTCGATGAATCATTATTCTTATCATTTGAGGTTTCAAAATCCAGTGATAATTTATGCCCATCCTTTTTGAATTTTTTTGTAAAATTAGTTGAATATTCGAATTCACCACTATTATTTATTCTATAATTAAGTCGGTTTTGAGTATAGTTATTATTAGTTTCATAATGATTTAAAACAAATTTTTCTGGGTTGTCACCATCACTTTCTCTTTTTGAAATTATATTAGTCCAGGTAAAAGTTTTAGTCAAATAGAGATCAACCCCAAAATTGTAATTATAGCCTTTATTTGCTTTTTGTCGGTCTCCACGTTCTATAATCGAATTTTTAAATGTCCTATCATTGTTAAAATAATCTGATTCTGTAAGCATTTTTCCAACGGCTTTACTATCATTATATCCTATTGTTGAAAACGCATTGAATTTTTTGGTTTTATAATTTAGATTTGTTGAAATTCCATAATTTTTAGGATTTCCTAAACTAGTATTAATAGAACCGTTCAAGCCTTTCATTACTCCTTTTTTTAAAACGATATTTATTATTCCTGCCCCACCTTCGGCATCATATCTGGCTGAAGGATTTGTTATTACTTCTATTTTGTCTAATAATTCAGCAGGAATAGTTTTTAAAGCGCTAGCCAGATTAATGCTATTTGATGGTTTTCCATCAATCATTATTTTTACATTTTCGTTACCTCTAAGACTAACATTGCCATCAGAATCTACGGTTACAGAGGGTACGTTTTCTAAAACATCGCTTGCAGTACCACCTTTAACCATAATATCTTGACCTACATTAAATATTTTTTTGTCTAATCGAATTTCAACGGTAGATTTTTTTGTTTGAACAATTACTTCATTTAATTGAGAGGTATTTTCACTTAATAAAATTTGACCCAAGTTTGTGTTTTTCTGAATGTTAACTTGATTTAATTTCTCTGTTTTAAAGGAAATAAATTCAATATAAATATTATAAACGCCAACAGTTACATTAATATCAAACCCACCTTTTTTATCAATTATTGATCCAGTAACATCTTTTGGATTTAACGTATTTACAAAAGTTATCGTTGCATATTCTAAAGGTTGTTTGCTGCTTTTTTCAACGACTATACCGGTAACTTTAACTTTTTTGGTAACAGATTTATTTTGAGAATAATTGAATATACTTAGAGATAATAATAAGAAAGTTATAGCCGATTTTAATTTTAACATGGTTTTTTTGGGTAATTAATGCCATCAAATAATATTGAAAAAGCATATCGAATTAATTAAATAATTTCATTTACATTATTAATAGGTCTAGCAATTATAGCATTATTACCATTAATAACTACTGGTCTTTCAAATAGAATTGGATTAAGCACCATTGCTTCAATGATTTCATGGTCTGACATCTCTTTTGCTTTTGAAATTTCCAAACCAAATCCTTTTTTTTTTTTACCAATTTTATTAGCTTAATATCTATTTTAACAATAATACTAGTCAATTCCTACAATGAAGGTGTATTTTATAAATAGTTTGTAATTTCAAATTCAAGGTCACTTTACTTTAAGAATAGTAAACATTCTCTTGATTTTGTAAATCTTGGATTATCAAAAATTTGAATCATCAATAATTAAAATATTTTTTATACAAAGTAATAGATTTAAAAAGGAATTATGTTAATTTCGAAAAATAAATAATTTAAAAGAAGTTAATAAATTTAATTATATATGTTTATAAATCAGGCTTATAAAGGTAATAATGATTTTTGGCGTTTTTTGTTAACGACTACAATTACTACTGGGATGTTTATTGCCAATTTTATTATGTACTTTTTTGTTTCCAAGGAGCAGATTAATGAAGCCTATGAATCGATGGCAAAACTCCCTAAGAGTCAGGTTTTAATCACTAACTTACTACCCTTTATTTTCTTATTGTCATTGTTATTTTATACAGTTCGTTTTTTGCACAAAAGAACCGTCCTATCTCTTACAACATCAAGAAATAAAGTAGATTACAAAAGAATATTATTTTCTTTCATCTTAATAGTTTTATTAAATATTAGTTGTTTTACAGTGTCATATGTTATAGATAATTCATCTATTATTTGGAATTTTAAACCCATACCATTTGCTATATTGTTTGGTATTAGTTTTTTGATGTTTCCTTTTCAAATAGCATTTGAAGAATATTTATTTAGAGGATATTTTATGCAACAAATTGGTGTGATTGTTAAAAACAGGTGGTTTCCATTGCTGTTCACATCAATTATATTTGGGTTGTTTCATAGTTTAAATCCTGAAGTTGATAAATTAGGGTATGGAGTTATGTTTTTTTATATAGGAACAGGTTTTTTACTAGGTGTAATGACACTGATGGATGATGGTTTAGAGTTGGCTTTAGGTTTTCATTTGGGTAATAATTTAACTGCGGCATTATTAATTACCTCAAATTTTTCAGCTATTCAAACGGATGCTTTATTTAAATATTCGGGTATTGAAAATCCTGTTGATATTTTAAATGAAATGTTAGTTTCTATAGTAATTGTCTATCCAATTGTCTTAATTATATTTGTAAAAAAATACAAATGGACTAATTGGTCAGAAAAACTAATTGGTAAAATTCTCTCTCCAAATTAACAATAAACTAAATTGACAAATATGACAACGGCATCTTTAACGTACAAAAATATTCACAACCGTTTTAAGTTAAATGGACATCACATTAACCTGGAAGAAATGTTTTATGTAGCTTATTGTTATGTAAAGGAAGGAGAACCTTTTGAACAACATGTAGGTAATTTTTTGTTAGATTGGTTTGATGAAAAATCTTATATTGAGTTGACTACTTCAGGATCTACAGGAACTCCAAAGATTATTAAAATTGAGAAACAAGCTATGTTAGATTCGGCATTAGCAACAGGAGACTTTTTCGGTTTAGAGCCAGGAAATACGATGTTACACTGTTTGCCAACTAATTATGTAGCTGGTAAAATGATGTTTGTGAGGTCTTTCATATTAGGATTGGACATGAAATTTGTTGAGCCCAATTCGAATCCATTAAAAAATATAGATGAAAAATTTGATTTTTGTGCTATGGTACCACTTCAAGCCAAAAATTCAATTAAAAAGTTAAATGAAAAAAAAATCAAAAAATTAATTATTGGTGGCGTAAAAATACATATTGCGTTGGAACAAGAATTGGTTAAAATTCCAATGGATATTTATGAAACCTATGGTATGACCGAGACTATTACTCATATTGCAGCCAAAAAAGTGGGTGAAGAAGTTTTTACTGTTTTGCCAAATGTAAAGGTTGCTGTAGATGATAGAGAATGTTTAATTATTAAAGCCAAAAGAATTAGTAATAAAGAAATTGTTACCAATGATATCGTTGAATTAATTTCGGATACCCAATTTAAGTGGGAAGGTAGATATGATAATGTAATTAATAGTGGTGGAATTAAATTAATACCAGAACAAATTGAAGAAAAACTATCTACATTAATTCCTAGAAGGTATTTTGTTTTCGGGGTTGATGATGATAATCTCGGAGAAAAGTTAGTGCTTTATGTTGAAGGCGAGCCTATGGAAATCGATGATACTGTTTTTAGTGTTTTAAAGAAAAATGAAAAGCCTAAAGAAATTGTTTTTATTTCTAAGTTTAAAAATACTGCAACAGGTAAAATAATGAGAAAAGATAGTTTAAAAACTATTCAATAACAATTTAAAATTCCATAAAAAAGAGATGATTTGTAATAAATCATCTCTTTTTTATGGAATTTTAAATTATCACTTTTGCATTTTAAAATAATAATCTGCTGAGTTTTTACCACTTCCATAGAATAAGAAAAAGAAGCAAATAATTAAAACAATAATAGATAATAAAAGGTTTTGAGAATGCATTTCCCCCATGAAATTTATCATTACTGCACCCAATAAAATAGGTAATTGTGAAATGATTGCCCATCGAGTAAGAAGACCAAAAAATATCATTATTCCACCTACAATATGAGCAGCTGCAATGTAGTGAAAGAGTATCATCCCACCGCCATATTTATCTAGAGGAGATAACAATTCTGTCAAATACTGGGTATTTGTTATAAAAGACACAGCTTTTATGAACAAAAATACACCAAGACCAATTCTGATTAAATCAACTGAAAAATAAGTATGTGCATTCGCCCACTTATTCAAACTTTTAATATTTTCCATAGCATTTAGTTTAGAATTCGAATCTAAGTTACTGAATTCTAATTAAACAATAAAAAAATTAAATAAATTTTAAGTTCAAACTTGAAGAACTCCCATGTTAAATTTCTTTTCAATAGGGGAGTGGTTTGCAACTTCTATCCCTATAGAAATCCAAGTTCTAGTTTCTAAGGGATCTATGATAGCATCTGTCCAAAGTCGGGCTGCAGCATAATAAGGAGAGGTTTGTGCATCGTAACGCGCTTTTATTTTATCGAATAATTCCTGCTCTTTAGCTTCATCTACTAATTCTCCTTTTGCTTTGAGCGAAGAAGTTTCAATTTGTGCTAATACTTTTGCGGCTTGTGTTCCGCCCATGACAGCCAATTCAGCACTTGGCCATGCCACAATTAATCTTGGTTCATAAGCTTTGCCACACATCGCATAATTGCCAGCGCCATAGGAATTCCCGATAATTATGGTAAATTTTGGCACAACAGAATTAGATACTGCGTTTACCATCTTGGCACCATCTTTTATAATACCGCCTTGTTCAGATTTTGAACCTACCATAAACCCTGTGACATCTTGCAAAAACACTAATGGAATTTTCTTTTGGTTGCAATTGGCAATAAAACGAGTCGCTTTATCGGCAGAATCAGAATAAATAACTCCCCCAAATTGCATTTCGCCCGTTTTAGTTTTTACAACTTTTCGTTGATTGGCAACAATTCCCACTGCCCAACCATCAATCCTCGCATAACCCGTTATTAATGTTTGACCATAGCCATCTTTATATGCTTCAAAATCCGAATTATCTACTAATCGATGGATGATTTCCATCATATCATATTGTTCGTTTCTGGCTTTTGGCAAAATTCCGTATAAATCTTTTTCGGCTAAAGCAGGATTTAACGCTTTAATTCTGTTAAACCCAGCTTTGTCATAATCTCCAATTTTATCAATAATATTTTTAATTTTATCCAAAGCGTCTTTATCGTCTTTGGCCTTATAGTCTGTTACTCCCGAAATTTCGCAATGCGTAGTTGCTCCGCCAAGGGTTTCATTGTCAATGTTTTCGCCAATAGCTGCTTTTACTAAATAGCTACTCGCCAAGAAAATACTTCCTGTTTTGTCAACTATCAAAGCCTCATCACTCATAATTGGGAGGTAGGCACCACCAGCAACACAACTTCCCATTACGGCCGAAATCTGGGTTATTCCCATGCTGCTCATTAAGGCATTATTTCTGAATATGCGTCCAAAATGTTCTTTGTCTGGAAAAATTTCGTCTTGCATCGGTAAAAACACTCCTGCACTATCGACCAGATAGATAATGGGTAATCTATTTTCCATTGCAATTTCTTGGGCTCTGAGGTTTTTCTTAGCAGTAATCGGAAACCAAGAACCTGCTTTGACTGTAGCGTCATTAGCAACTACAATACATTGTTTTCCTTTGATGTAACCTATTTTTACAATTACTCCACCAGAAGGGCAACCGCCATACTCTTCATACATTCCTTCACCAACAAAGGCACCAATTTCAATACTTTTTCCTTTTGGATCTAATAAATAATCAATGCGCTCTCGAGCAGTCATTTTGCCTTCAGCATGTAATTTATGGATTCTTTTTTCTCCTCCGCCAAGTTTTACTTTCGAAAATTTATGAATCAAATTTGAAACTAAAAGTTTATTGTGGTCTTCGTTTTTATTGAAGTTCAAATCCATAGTGTTTATTTTAGGATGCTAAATTACAAAACCCTAATGATGAAATTAAAGATAAATACTAGAATTATTTCTTAGATTCATTAACTAAACGTTTTAAAATAGCCCATTGTCTCAATGCATCACGAGCATCTATTGCTGGATAGCCTAACAAAGTAACCCCTGCAGGGACATTTTTTGTCACTCCAGAACCTCCACCTATTATGGCACCGTCACCTATAGTAACGTGATCTGTTATAGAAGCACTTCCGCCAATTAGAACACCATTTCCTAATGTTACTGAACCTGCCAAGCCACTTTGCCCAGACATGATACAGAATTGTCCTAGTTTGCTATTGTGTCCAATTTGAATTAAATTATCTATTTTGCAACCATCACCTAAAATTGTAGCACTAAATTTTCCTCTATCAACACAGCTATTGGCTCCAATTTCTACATTATTTCCTAGTACAACGTTACCTATTTGTGGAATTTTAACTAGCCCTTTCTGTGGATCTGGACGAAAACCAAACCCATCGGCTCCAATAGAAGCGTTTGAATGAATGATACAGCCATTACCCATATGACAACGCTCCCTTATCACAGCTCCAGACCAAATAACAGAGTTGCTTCCAATAGTACATTCGTCGAGGATGGTAACGTTAGGATATATGGTTACATTTTCTCCTAGCTTTACTTTTGGGCCAATATAACTTCCAGCACCAATTCGAGTACCCTTGCCAATGACTACAGTTTTGTCTACAAAAGCTGTTGGATGTATGTCAATTTCAAATAATGGGCTAGGAGGAGCAAAAATTTCTAAAACTTGAGACATGGCTAAATCGGCATTCTTTACTTTAATAAAAGCTTTATTTTCGCCAGGTTCAATAGAAATATCTTCATTTACTACAGCAACAGAAGCCTTCGAAGTTTTCCATAGCTTTTCATATTTTTTGTTTCCAATAAATGTAATTTCGGAAGCATTAGCCAATTCTAATTGTTCAGGAGCTGTAATTTTTATAGAAGTATTACCAACAATGGTGCCCATTAAAACTTCGTTTATTTCTTGAATGGAGTATGATTTCATGAATAAATTTGATTGTTATTATTCAAATAAAGTAAATTTGTTCTTAAATTCCTAATATAGGTTGTTTGTAATTCTAGTCATAAAATAAATCAAAATCCGTTCAAGCCTTTCTTTAGATGAAGATTGTAGGGATTTTATTATTTAATTTGTAATAATTTATTAATGCATCTGCCAACTCTCCCGAAGCTTCGGGACCGCAAACTACTCATCTTTCTGTCCCATCATCATTAAAAATGCTTTGAGAAATTCGTCAATTTCACCATTCATGACACCATCTACATTACTAGTTTCATAAGCAGTACGAACATCTTTAACTAGTTTGTAGGGTTGCATGACGTAATTCCTAATTTGTGATCCCCATTCTATTTTCATTTTACCTGCTTCAATATCAGAGCGTTGTGCTTGCTGTTTTTTTAATTCAATTTCATACAATTGGGATTTAAGCATTTGCATCGCTCGGTTTCTATTATCATGTTGCGAACGTGTTTCTGAACATTGAATCTGGATTCCAGAAGGTTTATGATTTAATTGTACTTTGGTTTCTACTTTATTTACATTTTGACCGCCTGCACCGCTAGAACGAGATGTAGTAATTTCGATATCGGCAGGATTAATTTCAATTTCGATTGTATCATCAACCAGAGGATATACATAAACAGAAACAAAAGAAGTATGTCGCTTTGCATTGCTGTCAAAGGGAGAAATTCGGACTAATCGATGCACGCCATTTTCGCCTTTAAGATAGCCAAAAGCATAATCACCCTCAATTTCTAAAGTTACTGTTTTTATCCCCGCAGCATCTCCTTCTTGGTAATTAAGTTCGCGTATTTTGTAACCCGATTTTTCGGCCCACATCATGTACATTCGCATCAACATCGAAGCCCAGTCGCAACTTTCTGTTCCGCCAGCACCAGCAGTTATCTGTAATACAGCACTTAAACTATCGCCTTCATCAGACAACATATTTTTGAATTCGATAGCTTCTATATGATTATGAGTAATATTATATTGTTCGTCAAGTTCTTCTGCTGAAAGTTCTCCTTCTTTATAGAATTCATAAGCTAATTGCAACTCATCAACCATTTCAATAGCTTTGTTATAATCTTCAATCCATTTTTTCTTGGAACGAAGATTTTTTACATAAATTTCAGCTTCTTTAGGATTGTTCCAAAAATCTGGAGCAAGGGTTTTTTCTTCCTCGTTGGTAATTTCGATTATTTTAGCATCAACGTCAAAGATACCTCCTCAACGCACCAAGGCGCTCTACAATACCTTTAATTTGTTCGGTAGTTGTCATAAATTATATTTATTTTTGTGACAAAAATACTATTTCATTTTGAAATTATGGAAATAAATTTAGTTAGCGATACAGTTACAAAACCAAGCCAAGAAATGTTACGTTTTATGTTTCGAGCCGAAGTTGGTGATGATGTATACAAACAAGACCCTACAGTTATCCAACTAGAAGCTAAGGTTGCTGAGATTTTCGGTATGGAAGCAGCTCTTTTTTTTCCATCGGGAACCATGGCTAATCAAACGGCAATTAAATTACATACTCAACCTGGAGAACAATTGATTGCCGATAAATGGGCGCATGTTTATAATTATGAAGGTGGTGGAGTTTCCTTTAATAGTGGTGTATCTTGTTGTTTAGTAGATGGAAACAGAGGAATGATTACTGCCGATCAAGTTTCGGTTTCTATAAATGATCCTGAATTTTATCATAGCCCATTAACGAGTTTGGTTTGTGTCGAAAACACAACCAATAAAGGGGGTGGCGCATGTTATGATTTTGAAGAATTTAAAAAAATAAGAACAGTTTGCGATGCTACTAATTTGAAATTACATTTGGATGGTGCTCGTATTTGGAATGCATTGGTGGCAACAAATGATAATCCGTTAGCTTATGGGAAAGTATTTGATACTATTTCTGTTTGTTTATCAAAAGGTTTGGGTGCACCCATTGGATCACTTTTAGTTTCAGATAAAGTAACTATAAATAAAGCGTTAAGGATTAGAAAAATACTTGGAGGCGGAATGCGACAGGTGGGGTATTTAGCAGCTGCAGGAATTTATGCTTTGGATAACAATATTCAAAGATTAGCTGAGGATCATAGACGAGCCAAAGAACTTGGTATTATATTAAAAAGTTTAAATTGGATTGATACGGTAGAAACAGTTGAAACTAATATATTAATTTTTTCAATTCAATCTAATATTAAGCAATCGATTTTGATAGAAAAGTTAAAAATGAAGGGGATTTCTATAAGTTCATTAGGACATGGTAAAATGAGAATTGTTACGCATCTTGACTACCGAGAAGTAATGCATACCTATGTTTTAGAAACACTTCAGAAACTTAGTTTGTAAAAAAATTAAAAAGTAGTGTAGCAATAAATACATAAATAGATATAACAATAAATACTTTGATGTATCTAGAATTATCTATAGGTGTGTTGTAATTGTAATTATTTGAACTAACATATTTTCTTTTTTTTCTGATTTTTTTATGTTTGTTTTCCATCATCAACAATAATTTTTAATACAATTTCAAAGAATGTAAATGGAATAAATATATTAAAGATTAAACTATGTATCAGATTTTTCTAATTCATAAATTATTAAATGTGTATTTCTCAAAAAAATTGGGCCAAATTAAATATATAATTATTGATATACTCTAACATAATCAACTTCCATAGCTCCTTCTGTAAAACTACTTGTAATATTGCCTTGAATTGCGAAATTTAATAAAAGATACTGTGCAGCATCAAATGGCCAAGTGCTTGCATTTTTAACAGTTGGGTTATAAGTATAATGAATTACTCCATCTACTGCGAATTCCATCTTTACAGCTGTCCAAACCAAAGTATAGATATGAAATTCAGACGAGGCAGTTGGTATGGTTTGTCCACCCAAATTTACAGTTCCTCCAAAACTTGATGGCGTATGCATAGCGCTCTGAACATAATTTTGATTACTACCCCAATGTTCCATGATGTCAACTTCTCCGCAAGCAGGCCAGGGTGTTGTACCATGTGTACTTGACCAATAGCCACCGGGTTCGATGATGTTTTTACCCAACATCCAAATAGCAGGCCAAGTACCAACACCAGATGGTAATTTAGCTCGAACTTCTACACGTCCATAAGTAAATGCAAATTTAGAGTTTAATCTAGCTGATGTATATTGTTTAGTTTGTCCTTGATCGGTAAAAACTTCTTTTTTAGCAACTAGTTTTAAAGCTCCGCTATTTTGATAACTATTGATTTGGCGATTGGTGTAGTGCTGAACTTCGCCATTGTACCAATTAGCGCCATCGGGTAGTTGAGTTTGGTGATGCCATTTAGTTCCATCAATAGCACCACTTCCGTTGAACTCATCTGACCAAACTAAACTCAATGCAGATGAACATGAACCCCAGGTGTATATAGTTCCGCATTTACTTACTATTTGACCGTTTGTGCCTACAGGCACTTCTAACCATTGACAAGTACTTCCTGTGAAAAATTCAACACCTAAATAATGAGTTCCTGCAGCCCAATTGATGGTTGAAAAAGTTCCTGTTGTGGCATTTCCTTTTCCAATAATCAAACTAACATTTCCCGATGAGTTTGTAGTTGAATTTTGAAGTTCTTTATACACTACCGTTCCAGAAGTTGAATTTAATCTAATGGTAAATCTTAAACTAATATATTGGTTTGCAATTATCTGATTACTGCTATTTCTAATAGTAGATTCATAGTTGAATCCTTCATTTGTTTGTGCTGTAATTAAAGCAATTTGAAACAAAAACAAAATTTTAAATAATTTTTTCATGGGTTGGTTTAAATAATTTTCGTAAAAGTAGCTTAATTAAAAAAACTATTTCATTGTATTGTCTATCAAAAAACGCTACAAAAACTCATCAACCCCCTAAAAAAAAGTATATTTTTTAAATAAAAAAATCTAAATATATT
>NZ_JBJXDQ010000183.1:0-5430 GCF_046155325.1 Flavobacterium sp. | reverse complement strand
TTTTCTACGGCAAAAGGAACGGTTTTATCTTCCTGATTGATGTTAGACAACAAATCTTCAACCGACATTTTTTCTAAATGTTCGTATTTCGAAGATTGTTCGGTGGTTTTTGTGAAAGTCATTTTTTATTTTAAAAATTGTAAAGATTCAAAGTTACAAAATTAGTGTTATTATGTATATTGCTATTCGTATTAAATAAAATACGCCATACCAATCCCCAAAATTATCATCGACACTTTGGCAATATTGAACTTATGTCCTTCGCTACTTTCGAAAATTATAGTGGACGAAATATGGAATAATATTCCGATTACGACGGCAGTGATTTCGGTGTAATAATTATTTAATATTGGTAAATAGTCTGATAATACAGTTCCTAATGGGGTCATAATGGCAAAAGTTACCATGAAGATAAAAATGGCTTTTTTGTTTAGACTTGCATTTATAAAAAATGCAGTAAGTATGATAGCAATAGGTAAATGATGTATAGCAATTCCTAACGCTAAATTGTGATGATGGCTCACCGGAAAACCTTCCATAAAGGCATGAATACAAAGGCTGATGAAAAGCAACCAAGGCATTTGATGCATTTTTTCGTGACCGTGAACGTGACCGTGTTCTGCACCTTTGGAGAAAAATTCTAATATAATTTGGAATAAAATCCCTAACATGATAAAAAGTCCAATGTTGTGATTTTTGCTTTCGTATATTTCTGGTAACAAATGCATTACGGTTAATGACAATAAAAAAGAACCGCTAAACGCCAATAATAATTTGAGGTTTGTTATGTTTTTTGGTTTCAAAAACAATGCAATTCCGTAACCTAGTAATACTGAAAGTAAGGGTAGAATGTAATTCATATTTATGTGTTTATTCGATCAGTTGTTTATTTGGTAATTTATCAAAATAGTCAAATAAACTGATAACCGAAACTACGTTATTTAAATATCATAATGAGTCGTTCACTATCAGTTCTATGAAATTTCTTTAGCTTATAATCTCCAAAAATATCCAATAAAAAAATCCCAGCTTCTTCCATTAATTTTTCAAAATCTTGAAGCGTTAATGCTTTTACTTTTTCGGTGAAATGAAACTTCTCGCCTTGATCTTCAAAGTCAATTTCTTTATAAATATGTCCATCACTTACATATCTTTTGATATGAAAATCAATGTTCTCGACTGTTTTTAGTTCTTCAGGGACTAAATTAGCAATAACCTGATTGACATTCATAAAATCAATCACAGCAAAACCATATTCGGTTAGGCTTTCTTTCATCGCCTTCAAAGTGGTCAGATTGTCTTCATCATTTTCGAAATAACCAAAACTGGTAAACAAATTAAAGATAGCGTCAAACTTATCTTCAAAAACTTCTCGCATATCATGCACCTGAAAATGAAGCGTTTCGTTATTATTTTTATTGGCTTCGTTAATGCTGTTTTCGGACAAATCCGCACCCACAACATCGTAACCCAATTGATTTAAATAAATAGAATGACGGCCTTTTCCACATGCTAAGTCTAACACTTTTGCCTTTTCTGGTAGGTTAAGATAGTGGGTCAAATTATCCATAAAAACTTGAGCTTCTCTATAATTTCGTTCTTTATAGAGAATGTGATAATAGGGAGTGTCAAACCAAGAAGCAAACCAATTGTTAGTTGATGGCTTGTCGTTATTGATTGATGGTTGTTGGAAATTCGGCATTTATTCTTTTCTATTAATTCAATTCCTGCAAATTTAGTGTATTTTTGCACCGAATACTTGATTTTACAATGGAAAATAATTTTAGAATGATTGCCAAAACCTTTTTTGGTTTTGAAGAAATACTGTCAAATGAGTTGAAAATGCTTGGCGCACAAGATGTAGAGCAAGGTGTGAGAATGGTAAGTTTCAAAGGAGATAAAGGATTTATGTACAAGGCAAACTTGTCATTAAGAACAGCTTTAAAAATTCTTAAACCTATATATTTCTTTAAAGCAAGAAACGAACAAGATTTATACAAAGGCATAACTGGTGTCAACTGGTCGAAATTACTGCAAGCCAACCAGACTTTTGTTATTGATGCAACGGTGCATTCGGAGTATTTTAATCATTCGGAATTTGTTTCCCAAAAATGCAAGGATGCCATTGTAGACCAATTTCGAGAAAGAACAGGACAACGACCAAGTATTGAGAAAATTCATCCCGATTTAAGAATAAATATTCATATTGATAAAGACCAAGTTTCGGTTGCGCTAGATACTTCTGGAAATTCGTTGCACCAACGTGGTTATAGAACAGCGACTAATATTGCTCCTATAAACGAAGTATTGGCCGCAGGAATTTTATTGCTTTCGGGTTGGGACGGTCAAGGTGATTTTTTGGATCCCATGTGTGGATCCGGAACTTTTCTAGCCGAAGCTGCAATGATTGCATGCAATATTCCAGCAAATATTAATCGAAAAGAATTTGCTTTCGAAAAATGGAACGATTGGGATAATGATTTGTTCGATTCGATTATGGATTCCTTGATGAAAAAAGTTAGAGAATTTCATCATACTATAAAAGGCTTTGACAAAGCGCCAAGTGCGGTTCAAAAAGCCAAAGACAATATCAAAAACGCCAATCTTGACGAATATATAACTATAGAAGAACGTAACTTTTTTGATACCGAAAAAACATCTGAAGGGAAACTTCACATGGTTTTTAATCCGCCTTATGATGAGCGATTGGACATTCACATGGAAGAATTCTACAAGAATATTGGCGATACCTTGAAGAAGAATTACCCAGGAACAAACGCTTGGTTTATCACAGGAAATCTCGAAGCTTTAAAGTTTGTTGGACTAAAACCTTCACGAAAAATCAAACTTTTCAACGCCAGTATCGAAGCAAGATTGGTAAAATACGAAATGTATGAAGGAAGTAAACGAACGAAATTTGCTACGCCTGTTCGCCTTGATGGCTCGGGTCAGATATAAGTCCGCAGGTTTCAGATAGCAGGTTTCAGATTACAGGTTTCTGTTCCGAGGCATTGGGAGCAGGTTACAGATTGAAGAAAGTGACTTAGAGGCCATGACAGCATAAATTAAATATATTAAAATAATGACAAAAAATCAAACCAAAGCATTCTTCTACCAGCTAGCTTCTTTTGCAATTTTATTTATTCCTCTTAGGTTATTGTTGGGTGCTTTTACACCTATAACTGGCTATTGGATTCCTGTAGTAGCTTTAATAATAGCAACCGTTTTTGCTCCTAAATTTCAGGCAGTAAAAACCAAAGATGGCGAAAAATTGTTTATCAAAATTGTGTTTGTTAAGGGAGTAATGGAGATTTCTTAAAATGACAATCCGTTACTTTTACCAAAATAAAAATGGGACACAGATTTTAAACTGACATAAATAGAATTAATATTTAAAGTTCTACTTGATTTTGTATGAGAATTAAAACATTTAAAGGAAGATTTAAACCATTAAGAGAAATAAGGTAATTAAGTTTTGGAGTTAACTTACTATTAATTAACTTCCTTAATGGTTCTAAAAATGAATTTTCAGAACATTTTGGAAGAACCTTATTTATTAATCAGCGAAAATCCGTTTAATCTGTGTCATCCGTGTGCCATTTTTAATAGTTAGTCCGCTAAGCGGAAAGTTTTTATATCTTAATTACTCTTAGGTTTCTCTTTCTTCTTATAAATAGGAATAAAATAAGAAACTGTATAGTTGAAGCCTACTCCAAAATCACCATCATAAGTTCGGTTAAAACCAGGTATATAGAGGTTATCAAAGCTAGCAGGTTTACTATTTGATATCAATCGATTCAATCGAAGGCTAAAACCCAAATAGACGTTATTAATCACTTTTGCCTTTATTCCAGCAACAACCTCAATCCAACTGGCTGATAATCCGTTGAATTTTTCACCCGATACCAAAACAGGAATTTCGCCAAAATAAGGATTGGCATTGTATGTTTTATAGGTGTTTAATTCTTGACTAAAAGTACTCACGCCATAACGTAACCCTATTGAAATAATATTTTCCATATTCAGCCAATTCTTGTATCCATTATAATCAAATCCTACTTTTATATAGGATCCTTTTGTAGTAAAATTTAAACGGGGATCATCAGTTGTTTTATTTTCATTTCCGATTTCGGCTGCTAGATAATGTTTTTTTGTGAGTCGATAATCGCCCACAAATTCAATTCCTTTATAATCATTGTCATACAAAGAACGCGTAAGTTTGAATAAATCAACGCCAACACGCAGTCCGAAACGGTTTACCTTTGGTGCAATACTATCTTTTTTTGGGTTTTCAACCTCTTGAGCTTGAACCAAAAAGAGAGACATCAGAAGGCTTAAACTAAAAATATATTTTAACATGAGTCTCATTTTCGTTATCAATATTATTTTCGGTGATAATAATTTGTTTCATCCAAAGCCCATCAGCAAGGGTTGCATCGGTATGGGTGAAAGGATTTATTGGGTCTAAAGTAAAAATGGTTTTGTAACCACAAGCTCTAGAAACATATACATTCTCATGCGTGTAATCAAATCTAATAATATCGTCGTTCAATAATGAGGGAGTACCTGAATTTAAAATAAACCGATAACTTGTTGTGTTTTCGGTAGTTTTTAAAGGTATTGAAATTGTGCTTTTAGTATTACTGCTTATTAAAGCTTCAGTCATTCCCACTCCTATTACATCTAAATCAGTAACGGTTTTTAAAACCGAAGGATTATTTATATCATAAAATTCAATTACAAGTCGAGGTGTTGTAGAAGTATTAGCATCACAAATATCATCTTTCTCACAGCCTGAAAAAGAGAACAATACTATCATTAAAAGGAAAGTTATTTTTTTCAAAAATCTAAACATATCGATTTACTATTTACAACTTGATTGATAATTCCAAATGTCCACCCAAACCAAGTTCAACAATTTTTTGGAGTGTTGAAAATCTTGCTTCTTTTACATTGTTTTCAATTTTAGAAATATACGATTTTGTTGTTCCTGTTTTTTCTGCAAGTTGTTCCTGCGTCAACCCTTTTTCAAGTCGTGCATCATGAATCATTGCTCCAATTTTGAAGTTTTCATAACCAGCATCAAGAACGTCACGTTTTGCTGTCCCCGTTTTCCCATAATGTTGATTCTTGAATTGATCAAGTGTTCTGATAGTATTATTTTTCGCTTTCATACTCATTTTTTATTTTTATTTCTTTTTTCGGTGTCTTTTGTGTTTTCTTCTGAAATCCGTTTACCAAGATTATTAATTGGCCTTGATCGAAAAAACAAAAAATTCTAAAAATATCACTTCCTTGTTGAACTCTAATTTCATAAATTCCGTTAGCATTATCAATATACTTAAGATACGTTTCTGGAACTCTTTCTAATTCTTCTAATAATTCTAATGTCCAAACAATTTTATCTTTAACTTTTTCACGTTGCTTTAT
>NZ_JBJXDQ010000182.1:0-8340 GCF_046155325.1 Flavobacterium sp. | reverse complement strand
TCTTTATGTTCCTCTTTTAGTAATTCAGATGTAGACAGCGATTTGAAATAATCATAGGTTATCTTCATGCCTTCTTCTCTAGTAACTTTAGCCTCCCAGCCCAATAAATTTTTGGCTTTTGTGGTGTCGGGTTGACGTTGCAAAGGATCGTTTATAGGTAATGGATGATACACTACTTTTTGATTCGTACCCGTCAATTTTATGATTTCGTCTGCAAAATCTTTAATGGTTATTTCGTCGGGATTGCCAATGTTTACTGGATATACATAATCTGAATGTAACAATCTGAAAATACCTTCTACTTGATCGTCTACATAACAAAAAGAACGGGTTTGCATGCCATCGCCAAAAATGGTTAAATCTTCTCCTCTAAGGGCTTGACCAATAAATGCTGGAATAACTCTTCCGTCATTCAATCGCATTCTAGGACCATAAGTATTAAAAATGCGAACAATTCTGGTTTCTACCCCATGAAAAGTTTGATATGCCATGGTTATGGATTCTTGAAAACGTTTGGCTTCATCATACACGCCTCTGGGCCCTATGGTGTTTACATTTCCATAATATTCTTCTGTTTGAGGGTGAACTAAGGGATCTCCATACACTTCGGAAGTGGAAGCGATGAGAATTCGAGCATTTTTGACCCTTGCCAATCCCAAAAGATTGTGTGTTCCTAAGGAACCCACTTTTAGGGTTTGAATAGGGATTTTAAGATAGTCTATCGGACTTGCTGGTGAGGCAAAATGAAGAATATAATCTAAATCACCTGGAACGTGAACAAATTTTGTTATATCGTGATGATAAAACTCAAAATGCTCTAATTTAAATAAATGTGCTATGTTTTTTAAATCTCCGGTGATGAGATTATCCATTCCTATAACGTGGTAGCCTTCGGCTATGAAACGATCGCACAAGTGAGAACCTAAAAAGCCCGCAGCTCCCGTAATTAAAATTCTTTTCATGTAAAGTATTATTTATATCGAATCGTTTAAAATTGCAATATTAACGAAATTTAAGAGTTTATATTGTTAAATTTTATAAAGAATTTTCTAGGTAGATTAAACCATCAAGTTCGGTTTAATTTTTAAACAATCGATATTTTTCCTCAACAAATTCTTTAATCTCTTTTTCAAAGCGTTCTTCAGAAAATTGCAAAGCGTTTTTACGTATAATTTTGGGATCAAATTGCATGGTCTCAAATGTGTTAATTGCGTCAAGTAACGATTGTACTTTTTGTTCTTTAAAAAACAAGCCTGTTTTTCCATCAATTACTGTTTCTAGAGCACCGCCTTTACCAAAAGCAATTACTGGTGTGCCACAAGCCTGAGCTTCTATGGGGGCAATTCCAAAATCTTCTTCTGCGGCAAAAACAAAAGCTTTCGCTTTTTGTAAGTATTGCTGAAATTCGTTTGCTGAAATGTGTCCACCATTAATTTAATTCTTTTTTAAGAAACCATTCTTAAAGCTGTAAAATAATAGTCATCTTTATTTTCTTCTTATTCGAAAAAATCAGTGTTTACATTTCTCAAATTACTTGATAGATTTAACTTTCTCCAAAATAAAAACATTGTTGAAATAAGCTGTTTCATCTTTTGGTAAAATGAAACTTAGCAAAACTCCTACAAAGTTATAAATGGTAATGAATGGCAATAAAATAATGTGTTTTATTATTTTGTTTTCAGGAAGAATATTTTTTATATAGTTAATTTTAAATTGATAAATAACTGCTATATAATTACCTGTTTTATAATTATGAATTATTTCAAAACCATTTTTTAAATATAAATGTTTTAATGCCGGAGTGGTATATCGTGCATAATCGTAAGGCATTTCGTGTTCCTCCCACATAAAAGGAGTGGTTATTATTGCTGTCCCTCCTGTTTTTAATATCCTATTGAATTCTAATAACAATTCATCTATATTAAAAACATGTTCTAACACCTCCGTACTTAAAATTGAATCAAATCGGTTGTTTTCAAAAGGAATTGTTTTACCATCATAAAAAACATCTACCTCTTTTTGTTTTTCTTCTCTTCCTTCTATTTTATAATCTACACCAATATATTCATCACAATTAGAAAAGAATTCTTTATACGGTTTAGTTCCGCAACCAAAATCAATCATAGATCCGCTTAGCAAATTGGAGTGTTTTAATATGGCTTTTCTTAATTCTTTTCTGATTAAAAAATTGTGGTTTATAAAAAACCCAAGAAAACTAGGATGAAATTTTTCTTTTTGAATTAGTGTAATTATTTTCTGCTTCATTTACTATTGTTAATTAAATTTTGAATGAACTGTATAAAATTCTTCTAATTTTAAAATGTTTTTAGATATATTGTAATCTTCGTTAAAGGAAATAAATGCGTTTTCAGAAAATTGTTTTAATGCCTTTTCATCAGATAAAAGATAAAGCGCTTTCTCAACAAAAGTATCTATATTATCATCCGAAATAACAAACCCATTAAATCCATCTTTAATTAAATCAACATTTCCGTCACAATTTGAAACTAAACATGGTTTAGAAAGTGCTAAACTTTCAATTATCGAATAAGGCAACCCTTCATAACGGGCGGTTGAAATATAAAATTTTGAATCATTAATTATGTTCAATATGTTGTCTCTGTTGGTCCAATTAATTAATGTAATCTTTTCCTCAAGATTTTTCTTTTTAATTAAATCTTGAACATTTGATAATCTATAGGATACCGGACCAACGCCCATGATTACTAAATGAACCTCTCTAAATTCATTGATTTTTCCTAAAATCTCAATCATTAATTCAATATTTTTTTGATAAGAAGGTCTTCCAACAGTACAAATGTATTCTTTTGGCCAAGTCCTTGGAATGGATAAATTAGGGACGTTATTTATGGAATTAATAGAGTTGTTTAAATAAAAAGCCCTTTTAGGGTCAAATTTTACCACATTCAAACCCCTTTTTAATTCTGAATTAGAGGTTGCCAATAATAATCCATCTCCTTTTGAAAAAAATCTTTCTAATAAAATAAATATTTTCCTTTTTATTTTAGTTTCAGCACTTAAATATGAAAATGCATGTGGCGTATAAATTACTTTTATATTAAGTAATCTTCCAACAACTCTACCCATAATACCTCCTTTAGCGCTATGGGCATGAATAATATTTGGTCTTTCTTTTTTTAATATTTTATAAATTTCAAAAATTGCTTTCAAATCCTTAATAAAAGATATATCTCTTACAATTGATGGTCTGTATTCCTTTACAGGTTCTTTATCTTTATCTAAAAATGGATGGTTGGTATCGTGTTTACCGTGTAAAATCACACTGCAAAATTTACTATTGTCAATATTGTCTAAAACAAATCTCACATAAACATCTACACCTCCCACAGAATGTAAAACATGTGCAATTTTAATTTTACTCATAACAATAATAATTTTATGTTTGCAAATATAAATATATAATGCGTATTTTCTTTCTAGGGATTTTATATTATTAAAAATTCGATATTTGCAATAATAAAAATAAAAAGACATGAAAAAATTAGTATTCATTAGCTTGCTTTTTTTAGTGAATATTTCAATTTCTTGTAAAAGAAATTTAGAATCAAGTTATAACAGTAAAGGAGAATTAGTTGCGCCAGATAGTTTGAAAGCAATATATGAGGGTAAAGTTGTAAAATCAACAATTGGTCAATGGTATTTGATAAAAGATGGGTTCAGGTGGAGAACTAATTCAATTAAAGCTACTAATGATTATTTTAAAAAAAATCCATCAGATACAAATTCTGTTATGGAAAATGTTTCAATTGAAGTGCTGCATCAGTTTCCAGAATCCGGAGAACTAATGCCAGGAGTTGTTTTTATTAAAGATGGGGCAAATTAACTTCCTGATTTATTCTATTTGTTTTTAAATAATTACTAGTAAATATACAAATCCAAAAACCACTAAAAACTATTCCATCAAAACGAATCAGAAAATCATCGGTTAGGTTGGAGATAAAAAACAACAAGAAAAATGCGATAACAATAACATTTTTTGATTTGTATCCAATAAAACCAATAAAACCAATGTAGATAAAGGTTCCTATTAGTCCTAACAATCCAAATTTGAGTAAAAAATCGAGATATTGATTGTGGACAGGAAATTGATGCTTTAATAGAAATTTTTGATTGGTTTTCTTATAATAATTAATCAATTCCTTTCTACTGTTAGAGGAACCAACTCCAAATATAAGATTGTCTTTTGATAAGTCAATTGTGGATTTCCAAATAGATAATCGAGTAACTAAGGAGCTATATACTTCTACTTCTGGTCTTTCTATTTGATCTAATTTTCCAATCATCTCAATTTTATCAAAAAGCAATCTATTATACTTTTCTTCCATAAAATTATTGTTTTTTATAAATACAACTAAAATTACCGAGATTGAAATAATAAAAATACTTGATGATTTAATTATTTGCCTTTTGTTTTTGTTTTTGAAAAAATGAAATACAAAAACGAGAAAATATCCTAAAAAGCTTGCTAATAATGCTATTCTTGTATTTATTATTAACAGTAGAATAAAGGAAAATAGGAACAAAATAAAATTTAAACCCTTCAATAAAAAGTGTTTGTTCTTTTTTAAATTTGATATTGAAAAATATAAATTGCAAATTGAAACAAATGCCAAATGCATATTTAAAGCCGGAGCATGAATTCCAATAGTATTGGCAAAATGATATCCCATTTGCCACATATTCATTCCGTAATAAAAGCTCAAAAAGAATTCATTATAGACAAAATAATACCTTATTAGAAAGAACACTACTATTAATGTTGTTGCCACAGAATAGGCCTTTACCAATGGATAAAACTTAATATATTTTTGATTTCCGATAATAAATATTGGAAACAATAAAAGAGTTATATATTTTTCTAATGACTTTATTCCTAAATAAAAATCATCATTGTTCCAAAAAAAAATAATCTCTAATAACAATGGGATTGCTATTATTAAAATATATTTCAATGCCCTTTTGGTAAAAGACAATTTTTTATAAGATAGCAATCCATAAAAAGAAAAGCAAATTATTGAAACCGTGCAAGGCAACCTAAATATTAGTGTGCTTGCGATTAATAATAAAAATGCGTTTAAAATAAAACTATGTTTTTCTGTTGAAATGTTCATAATATATTGCAAAATATATAATTGGTAAAAATCCTATTTTATGTCGAATTGAAGTCCCAAGATCTGGTTCAAATATTCCCTGCACAATAAAATATGAAAATAAAATTAGAAATATCCATAACTCTAAATAGTTTTCTTTTTTGTTTTTTAAGCATCTAGAAAATCTAACAATTAAAATATAATAAATTAATAATTCCCAAATTGCAAAAGCTAGAACCTGAGGGGAAAGCAAATGGCTTAAAGCTTGTCCTATTGGAATATTAACTGAAGCATACCCATAAAAAATACCAAATGCTTCTCCATACCAAGTGTCTTGGGAAATAGGAGATAATATAATTGTATTTACACTTTTAGCTTTAACTTCGGCATAATCTTGACGTGTTAGTTTTGACAAAAACTCACCTTTTATAATTCCATGACTAAAAGAAAGGAAAATTGCTATTACTAATCCATAAAAAATGGTTGCTAAAGCTTTCTTTTTAAAATGTATAAAAGAAATTAAATACATTCCTAAAGCAAAAATTGGGATCAATAAATAATAAGCTCTAAAAAAAGAAAAAGAAGTAATCAACAGCAATGAAAAAATAATTTTTTTTCTATTGGTTATTTTAGATTGAAAAATAAACGGAATCGAAGAAAAGAGTAAAAAAGTAATAAACTCTTTGGTTGGCATAGACATATAGATTCCTAATAAAAAGAATGCTACAAAAATTATTAAATTCTTTGAATTAAATATATGAAAATTTTTAGGAACCCCTATTTTATATAGGATATAAGATGCAATTGGAAATTGAATTAATGCAATAACAAAAAATGGGAGATACTTTAATTTTGTGATTTTATAAAACATTATAGCAAAGGGATAGCTGCCTATCCATCCTATTTCTTTATATTCATCAAAAATAATTATTTTGGTATCATTAAAATAACGTTCTGGTAATATATAGATTGTTAATGTTGATATTATTAAAAAAATACTAAACAAAACTAAAAACCAAAGTTTATTTTTTTTTATTATAATTTGCATTGCATAAAAATTATGTTAAAAATACAGCTATTTTATCTTTTTTATAGATAATAATTGTGGCAGCTAGATTCCATAAAAACATACTGACCGCATAAGAAAAAGCGGCTCCGTTCATTCCGTAAATAGGAATTAAAGTTTTATTTAAAAAGAAATTTATTATTACTGCAAAAATTAAAATAACTTGGAAAGTTTTTTGTCTCCCAGTCATATTTAAATAAACTTGGACCGCTCCAAAAAAAGAGCAAATTCCTTGACCAATCATTAATATGATTAATGACTCCCTAGCCACTAAGTATTTTGGGCCAAAAAACCCTAAAATAAGTTCAGAAAATAAACAAAAAAACAAAACTACAGGAATGGATATACAAAATATAATTCTAGCGCTGGTTCTCATTGTTTTTTTTAATTCTGATTTTTTATCTGAAAAAAATTGTTCTGCAATTTTAGGGGAAATAGTAATGTTTACAGAATTCATAATTACCAATAATAAGGTCATTAATTTAACCGACAAAGCATAGAAAGCAACTTCTTCGTTTCCATTAAATTTTTTTAAAAACATTACATCAAAACTCATTAATAAAAAAATAGCCATAGTGCTAATAGCAATAGGATAAGATTTTAAAAATATGAATCGATACGAAATTTCATCTTCACTCTTTAATGAGTATTCATTCCCTTTTTTATTAAAAACAGAAAATATCATTCGGGTAGAAATTATGGATAAAAAGAAAAAACCTATTAAAAATGTTTCAGCCAGATAAGATTCTTCTTGAATATAAAATAAAATAATTGAACCAATTATGACCGATAAATATTTAAAGGTGTTACGAAATAATTCGGCAATATATATTGATTCTAAAGCTCTGAGCGCTTCTGTATTAAAGATGGTAATACAATAAAAAAACAATAATAAAGTTGCTTTTAATATTACACTATATATTTTGAAATCATTTAAATAATAGCTTATTGTCTCGTTACCAATAATTAAAATCGATAAAAAGCTTATTAAAGACATTAAAAAAATTAAAAAAACCATTTTAAAATAAATACTTTTTAACTCTCCCAATCTATTTCGGCTCTTTAACATTCCTGTGAAATAAAGAATGGACTGATCGGTGCCTAAAACACAGATACTTCCCAATATTAGCAGGTAAGTTCTTATAAAATCATATTGACCTATTATTTTTGGATCATATGTTTTGGTTAAAAAAAGTGTAAATCCAAATAAAGTAACAACTCCAATAACTCTTAATATCATTACTTTGATACTTTGCATCATAAAATGATTCTTTTTAAATAAATTTAAAAAGGGTAAATATTTATTAAATGAATTTATAATTAGTGTATTGCTTTTCATTTATTGCTTTTCATTTCCAGTATATAATCCGCCATCATATTTGCCATATTGCATTGAATTCCAATCCCACAATACTTGATTAATTCTCACTTCTTTTCTATATTTTGGATTATTTATTTTGAGTTTTTTTAAAGACTCTAAATCGGATGGGAACTTAAACTTCCCATTTCTAATCAATAATTCCATTCCGTTTCTATCAATAATAACTCTGTCATCGAATAAAATAAAAATTTCTTCATAGGTTAAATTTTCTTTTTTGGGAAGCTCTACTTCTTCTATTGGTTCCTTACCCGTGAAATAGCCACCGTCATATTTTTTTCCTACCATCGTGTTCCAATTCCAAATAACTTGATTTATTTTTATTTCATCTTTATATTTTGGATGGTTTTTTTTGTATTCATTGACGCAATTTGCCTCTTTTGGGAATCTAAATTTAAAATTTCTTAATAAATATACCCCACCTGTTTTATCTATTACTAATCTATTATTATACTTCCTGAAAATCTCTTCATAGAAATCATCTCCACTAAGATGATCCTCTATTCTGTTTTTTTCTATTTCTTGACTTATTTTTTCTTTCTCAAAATTTTTGTTACTCGCTGCTACAATTGCATTATCCAACTCCACCTCATCAGGGGGATATATATCTTCCTTATTTTTGATTCGTTCATCACCGCGCCACTCAAATCCCCTAAGTTTTCGGGCATTTTCGGGCAAGTCTTTTTCGGGGTAAATATCGCCATCTACATTGTCAAAAAAGGTGATTGTTTCAATTTTACTTGTATCGTCCATGAGCATGTTTA
>NZ_JBJXDQ010000181.1:0-5759 GCF_046155325.1 Flavobacterium sp. | reverse complement strand
TTTCAAAACTTCTTCTATAATTCTTTGTTTGCAAGTTTCCCAGTCAAAATCAAGGAACATTTGTGGTTGTAGTTGAGAATCCGCATCTTCAAAGTAAGTTAGGCTTTTTTGAACCATAAAAATGGAGCCATCTTTATATTTTGTTTCATAAAATGATATAATATCTTCCAGCGAAAATTTATTTAATAAAAAATATAAATCGATAAAATCTTTTTTGCTTCCCCTGCCCGCAATTGCATTTAATTTCATTGCAGAAATGTCTTTAAAAGAAAGCATTCTTATATTGTCAACAAATAAAAAGTTCGAAAGTAAAGGATATTTATAGTTTACAAAATCAACTTTAACATCATTAATCTTAGTAATCAAAATATTTTTTGTGCTTTGTGCCACTTTTACCTCTCCAAATTCAGAAAGTTTTTCAATAAATAATTCTGAATTTATTTCTGAATTTCCAAATAAATCAATGTCAATTGAATTTCGATGACCCATTTGCAACGCTAATGATGTTCCTCCAACCAAATTAAAATCTGAAAATAATTTTTCAGACATAATTTTTTTTAAGAGTTCCATAAGTTCGGGAACAACTGTCTGTGTTTGTAGCATCTGAATTCGGTTTTGTCGATTTTAAAAATAGTAGAAAGGTAAGAAAGCGTTACTGCGTCTAAACTTCTTAAATTTAAAGAAACTTCTTTGATGGTTTCTAATCCGTAAAGTTCTTTTAATAATCTCCAATCTTTCATAAATCCATATTCTAAAACTTTTTGAATGAGATGAGATTTGTGCTTTTCAAAATCAAATCCATTCAAATCCACATCCCAAAAAAGATACTGCGAAAAGTCGTTTATGGTTATTTCTTTATTCATAAAAACAAAGATAGCTATTTTTACAAAATCATCGTCAACTGAATCCGTTTTCTATCCTCATCTACTTCAGTGACTTTTACTGTAACATGTTGGTGCAATTTGACCACTTCATTAACATCGCTCACAAAACCTGCTTTGAGTTGGGAAATGTGAACAAGTCCGCTTTCTTTAATTCCAAGATCTACAAAACAACCAAAATTGGTAATATTGTTCACAATTCCAGGTAAAATCATTCCTGTTTTCAGGTCTTTTATGGTTTTTACATTCGGGTCAAATTCGAAAATTTTGGCGGCTTTTCTTGGGTCTAATCCTGGTTTTTCGAGCTCTTTGATAATGTCTTTTATTCCTAAAATTCCAATTTCTGGCGTGATATAATTTTCTGGTTTTATTAAGGTTATCTTTTCTTTGTTGCCAATCAAATCTTTCACAGTAAGTTTCAACTCTTTCGCCATTTTTTCTACAATATTATAGGCTTCTGGATGCACTGCAGAATTATCCAAAGGGTTTTTGGCATTCGAAATCCGAATAAAAGCTACGCCTTGTTGATAGGCTTTTTCGCCCAATCGGGGTACTTTTTTGAGTTGTTTTCTATCTTCAAAAGGACCGTTTTCAGAGCGATATTGAACAATATTTTCAGCCAACTTCTCTCCTATTCCGCTCACATAACTCAACAAATGCTTACTCGCTGTATTGATATTGATTCCTACCGAATTCACGCAACGAATAACGGTCGCATCCAATTCTTCTTTGAGTTTAGTTTGATCAACGTCATGTTGGTATTGCCCCACTCCTATTGCTTTTGGGTCTATTTTTACCAATTCAGCCAAAGGGTCTGACAATCGTCTACCAATAGAAACCGAACCCCGCACAGTGACATCAAAATTAGGAAATTCTTCTCTTGCAATCTTTGAAGCAGAATACACTGATGCACCAGCTTCTGAGACAATGAAAACCTGAACGGGTCGATCAAAAGCTATTTTCTTGATAAAAAATTCAGTTTCGCGTGAAGCAGTTCCGTTACCAATGGAAATCGCATCAATTTGATAGGCATTGACCATCGAACGGATTTTTTTCATTGCCATTGCTGTGTCGTTTTGTGGCGCGTGGGGATAAATATTTTCGTTGTATAGTAAATCACCTCTTTCATCGAGACAAACTATTTTGCAACCCGAACGAAATCCTGGATCAATTGCTAAAATTCTTTTTTCTCCCAAAGGGGGAGCCAACAATAATTGTCCCAAATTGTTAGCAAAAACCTGAATCGAATTGATATCTGCTTTGGCTTTGGCTTCTTGTAAAGCTTCGTTTGAAATCGCAGGATACAGTAATCTTTTATAGGAATCTTCGATGGCTAATTGTATATGCGGAACGTCTGGATAGCTATTGCGATTCTTTTTTTGGACAATTAATTCCTCTATAATTTCAAGCGATTCCTCTTTTTCTACTTCGATTTTGATTTTTACAAAACCTTCATTTTCCGCACGAAGCATCGCTAATAATCGATGCGATGGTGCTTTGGTTAAAGGTTCTTGCCAATCAAAATACTGATTGAATTTTTGTGCGCCCTCTTCTTCGGATTTCTTTTTTACAACTTTGGTTTCAATAGTCGCTTTTCTTTGAAAAAGTCTTCGCAACTGTTTGCGAACATAAATATTTTCATTTATCCATTCGGCAACAATATCCCGTGCGCCTTGCAAAGCTTCGTCTTCATTGATGACATTTTTGTTAATGAATTTTGTAGCCAAGAAATCGATATCCTCATTATTTTGTGCCATAATGATTTTTGCTAAAGGCTCTAATCCGTTTTCTCGAGCAATATCGGCGCGGGTTTTTTTCTTTTTTTTGAAAGGCAAATAAATATCTTCTAATTCTTGTAAATCGAAGCTTTGTTCGATTTTTTGAGCTAATTCAGGGGTAAGTGACTTTTGTTCGTCTATCGATTTTAAAATCGCTTCTTTCCGTTTTACGATGACTTCGTACTCTTTTTGCAATTTTGCAATTTGTTCTATTTGAACCTCATCTAAATTACCTGTTTGGTCTTTTCGATACCTAGAAATGAATGGAATGGTACAATCTTCTTCTAATAATTGAACGGTTTTTTGAATGTTTATTAAGGCGGTATTAACGGTTTTAGAAATGAATTGTAAGTTAGTCATAAAGGTTAAGTATGATTGATTTTTTTATTTGAACGCAAATGTAAAAATAGTTCCTAGAGATTTAAATAGCAGCTGTTTAAATAAAACATTATTAACCAATATATTTATTTATTTTTTCTGAAATTTTTAATAAAATCCTGCTTTTAAAAGTACTTAAAAAACCCAATTATTATGAAAAAGATTCTTTTTATTTCTGTTCTTTTTACTAGCTTTCTTTTCTCGTCTTGTGGGGATGATTTAGAAGAATTATTAGATGTAAAGTTTAATACAACCATTACCGAAGAAATTCCTGTAACCGTTATTGCTGGAACCAACTCTTTAATTGAATCTACTGAATTTAGTCTTATAGAAAACACTGAAACTAGTAAATATTTAGACAAACTAAAAACAATTGAAATCAAAAAAATGACCTATAAAATTATTGAGTTTACAGGTGATTCAACAGGAAAAATTACGGCTGTTTTAGAAGCTGATGGCGAAACACTTCATTCTATTTCAGACAAAACTGTAAATACTGAATTTGTTAATGCAACTGTTTTTGAAGTAACTAATAAAGCAGCTTTGCTTAATGCTGCTACTTCATTATTAAAAAATAAAAAGATATCGCTAAAAACAAATGGTCAAACTGTTTCTACGTCACCTATGTCTTTTAAAATTAAGTTAACACTAGATTTAGATGTGGTTGCAAATCCACTATAAGGACTGTAATTAAGTCGTTATTTATCTAAAAAACCGCAACTAAATTGAATTTAGTTGCGGTTTTTTTGTGAGACTGTATTCTAATATTACCCTATAAACTCTAAATAATTACCTTTGCTGATTACCTCAAAACCCCCTTCGGGATAGGCTTTTGCAAAAGCAGTGGGGATTTTTGCTTTTCGGTTTTCGTTCCATTTAAATTCAAATCCTTGCAAGTTTCCATTTTCTTCTTCTAGCCAATCCAGTTCTTGTTGGTCATACGTGCGCCAAAAATAATTTGTAACGGTTTTTTGAGAATAATTTTGATGTTTTATTCGTTCTGATGCCAAATAGTTTTCCCACAATGCGCCCACATCGGTTCTGGCATCCAAGCGGCTAAAATTGAGGATAATTGCATTGCGAATCCCATTGTCATAGAAATACCAACGGTTGGATTTTGTAACTTCTTTGCGTAAATTTCGACTAAATCCTGGCACTTTATAGATTACAAAAACTTTAGAAAGCAAGTCTAAATAGCTTTCGACCGTGTTTTTAGAAATGCCTAATTGTCGCGCCAATTCTTGTAGCGACACTTCTTGTCCCAGCTGAAAAGCGATTAGTTTGAGCAAATCTAAAATTTTGTTGGACTGCTTGATGCCTTCATAAACTAAAATATCTTTCAACAAATACGAATTGATTATCTCTTTCAAATAATTAATTTTATCATTCCAATCTGGATATTGTTCTAGTTCTGGATAACTTCCAAAAAGCAATCTTTCTTCCAGTTTTTGAGTGGTTTCCTTTAAATTTTCTTGCTTTGCAAACTCCATTTGAGCTAACGGAAAAAGATAAATGGTGTTTTTTCGCCCTACCAAAGGTTCTCCCAACTTGTTTGACAAATCAAAAACCGATGATCCTGTAGCAATAATTTTTATGCCATCGATCGAATCGACAATTAATTTTAAAATTAATCCAATGTCTGGAATATTTTGTGCTTCATCAATTACAAGCAATTTTATATTGGATAAAAGTCGGCTATAATTGTTTACAGAACGTTCCGCTAATAAACTTGCGTCTTGAATGTCTTCTCCATTTAGGTGTAAATAATCTGATTTTGGAATGGTTGAAAGATAATTTTTTATAAAAGCTGTTTTTCCTACACGTCTTGCACCCAATAAAATCAGTACTTTATTAGGTAAAACTTTTTTGTTAAATAAAATAGTTATTCCTCGTTCTAAAAAAATCATAGCTCCTGTTTTTAAAATTATACTACAAATATAATAATAAAACTGTAAATTCAGTCAACTCACTGACTGAATTAATGTAAATTCAGTCAGTGAGTTGACTGAATTAATGTAAATTTAGTCATTTTATATTCTTATTCCTTCTTTTCGGTGGCTTAATCCTGAACGATAAAATCTTTAGAACTTTCTTCTTTTTGAAATTCTGGTTGGATATTGATGTGGTTAATATGAAATTTTTCAAGTAAAACCTGTTCTATTTTAGACAATAAAATATTAAAATCACTAATTTTTATATCTTCTGAACAGTCTAAATGCGCTTCAAGATGCAGTTCATGCTCGTTCAAATGCCAAACATGAATATGGTGTAATTTAGTAACGCCAGAAATTTTATGTATTTCAGTTACAATATCATTAATGTTAATATGGCTGGGTGTAAAAAGCATTAATATTTTGGTTGAATCTCGAAGCAAATCCAATCCTATAAAAATGAGATAAATAGCAATTGCAAAAGTAAGAAGGCTATCGATCCAATAAATTTGATAGTATTTCATCAATATTCCGCCTATCAAAACCGCAACAGATGCCATCATATCTGAAAATAAATGAATATAAGCCGATTTCATATTCAAATTGTTATCCGCATCTTTTTTAAGCATTAATGCCGAAAATCCATTGACCAAAATTCCTAAAATCGACATCCAAATAACTAAACTTGATTTGATAACTTCTGGATGAAAAAACCGGATTGTAGCTTCAAAAACTAAATAAATCGCAACAATAATCAATGTTATTGCATTAATAAAAGCCGTTAGAATTTC
>NZ_JBJXDQ010000180.1:0-4628 GCF_046155325.1 Flavobacterium sp. | reverse complement strand
AGAAAAACATACCTATGGCAAAGAATTTAGTTATCGTTGAGTCACCTGCAAAGGCAAAAACCATCGAAAAATTTTTAGGAAGTGACTATCAAGTCGAATCGAGTTATGGTCATATTGCCGACTTGCCTTCTAAAGAAATTGGTGTTGATGTAGAAAATGGTTTTAAACCAAAATACGAAGTGTCTGCCGATAAAAAAGCCTTGGTTACTAAACTAAGGGGACTTGCCAAGAAAGCCGAAATGGTTTGGTTAGCTTCGGATGAGGATCGTGAGGGAGAAGCTATTTCTTGGCATTTATCTGAAGAATTAAATTTAGATAAAAACAAAACCAAAAGAATTGTTTTTCACGAAATCACGAAGTCTGCTATTCTAAAGGCTATTGACAATCCACGCGAAATCGATTATAATTTGGTCAATGCACAACAAGCGCGACGAGTTTTAGACAGATTGGTTGGTTATGAATTATCGCCTGTACTTTGGAGAAAAATCAAAGGCGGACTTTCAGCTGGACGCGTTCAGTCAGTTTCGGTTCGTTTGATTGTGGAGAGAGAAAGAGAAATTCAGAATTTTAAAGCTGTTGCATCTTATTCGGTCGTAGCCGAGTTTACGAACGAATCAGGAAAAACATTTAAAGCCAAACTACCCAAAAATTTCAATTCTAAAAAAGAAGCCGAAGATTTTTTAAATAAAAATATAGGTTCTTCCTATAAAGTTTCTGACTTAGAAACAAAACCAACTAAAAAATCACCAACAGGGCCATTTACCACTTCAACATTACAACAAGAAGCTGCAAGAAAATTGTATTTACCTGTTGGAATCACCATGCAATTGGCTCAACGTTTGTACGAAGCGGGACTCATCACTTATATGCGAACCGATAGTGTTAACCTTTCTAAAGATGCGATGGAAGCCGCTCAAGCCGAAATCATTAAATCTTATGGCAAGGAATTCTCTAAGCCTAGAACGTTTGTCAATAAAAGTAAAGGAGCACAAGAAGCACACGAAGCGATTCGCCCAACCGATATGTCACGCCATACCGTAAATATTGATAGAGACCAAGCACGTTTGTATGATTTGATTTGGAAAAGAACCTTAGCTTCTCAAATGAGTGATGCCGAATTGGAACGTACCAACGTGAAAATTGAGGCTAATAATCACGGAGAAACATTTACAGCTTCTGGTGAAGTTTTGCTTTTTGAAGGGTTTCTTAAAGTGTATTTGGAAGGGCATGATGATGACGATGATGATGAGCAAGAAGGCATGTTGCCGGCGATGAAAGTTAACGAAAAATTACAAAACAATTACATCACTGCAACCGAGAGATATTCAAGACCGTCAGCAAGATATACTGAGGCTTCTTTGGTAAAAAAATTGGAAGAATTAGGTATAGGTAGACCTTCGACTTATGCGCCAACAATTTCTACCATTATTAATAGAAATTATGTAGAAAAAGGAAATCTTGACGGTCAGGAACGTATTTATACACAACTGACTCTTCAATCTGGGAAAGTAGGAGAGAAGTTGCTCAAAGAAAATACAGGTTCAGACAAAGGGAAATTAGTCCCAACAGATATTGGAACCATTGTCACAGATTTCTTGGTTAAAAATTTCGGAAACATTTTAGATTATAATTTCACTGCTAAAGTGGAACAAGATTTTGATGAAATCGCCGAAGGAAATATCGAATGGACTAAAATGATGCAGGAATTCTACGATAAGTTTCACCCAACAGTAAAAGATGTAGAAGCTAATGCTGATAGAGAAAGTGGCGAGAGAATCCTTGGAAAAGACCCAAAAACCGGAAAACAAGTTTCTGTTCGTTTGGGAAAATTTGGTCCAATGGCACAAATTGGCGAGGCAGATGACGAAGAGAAAAAATTCGCCAGTTTGATGAATGACCAAAATATTGGAAATATAACCTTAGAAGAAGTATTGGATTTGTTCTTGTTGCCAAAAAATTTGGGTACCTATAAAGGAGAAGAAGTTGAAGTAAGTAATGGTCGTTTTGGTCCTTATGTACGCCACGGAAGTGCTTTTGTTTCCTTACCAAAAGGAGAAAATCCACTTGATATAACTTTAGAGAGAGCACAAGAATTAATTGATGATAAAGCCCAAGCTGATGCGCCAATTGCTGTATATAAAGGAGAAGCTGTTCAAAAAGGAACAGGTCGTTTTGGTCCATTTATTAAATGGAATAGTATTTTTATTAATGTTAGCAAAAAATACAATTTTGATAATTTATCTCAATCTGATATTGAAGAATTGATAGAAGATAAATTACAAAAGAATATTGATAAGGTTATTCATAACTGGGAAACTGAAGGGATTCTGGTTCAAAAAGCACGATGGGGAAGATCTGAAATTACCAAAGGAAAATTTAAAATTGAGCTAAGTAAGGATATTGATGCTTCAAAATTGACATTGGAGGAAGTTCAAGAAATGATAGCCAAGAAAACGCCCGCCAAAAAAGTTCCAGTAAAAAAGGGAACAACGGTTAAAAAGTCTACTACAAAGAAAGCAGTAGCTAAAAAGAAATAATATGGAATTTGATTTTCTAAAACCTATAGACAAAGAATTCCTTGAATTAATTAAAGGGTTTTCTTCTCAGCAATTAGGGAGTAAAGTGGTATTTCATACTTCAGAAGACTTTCCTGATTTGAATAAAATTAAAATTGCCGTTATTGGAGTTTTGGAGAATCGTGGTGAGGTTAATTTGAGCAGTAGTGTAGATTTAGCTCATATTCGAAAAGAGTTATATGGATTGTTTCCAGGAAATTGGAACGTTTCTATCGCTGATTTAGGCGATATTGCTGCAGGAAATACAATAGAAGACACGTATTTTGCAGTAAAGAAAGTTGTTTCTACTTTATTAAAAAAGAAAATTATTCCATTAGTAATCGGTGGCACTCAAGATTTGACTTATCCATTATACCGTGCTTATGATGATTTAGAGCAAATGGTTAATTTGGTATCGATAGATAGAAAATTTGATTTTGGAAAAGAAAGTGATTCCATTTCATCAGGTTCCTATTTAACCAAAATAGTTATTGATGAACCAAATAATCTATTTAATTACAGTAACATTGGGTTTCAAACATATTATAATTCACAGGAAGAAATTGATTTGATTGAAAAATTATTTTTTGACGCCTATCGTTTGGGCGATATTTCAAATAATATTTCACTGGCAGAACCTGTTTTTAGAGATGCAGATTTGGTTAGTATTGATTTAACATCGGTTAAATCATCAGATTCGGGTATTATTAATCCCTTTATGCCTAACGGATTTAATGGTAAAGAGATTTGTTCTTTGGCTAGATATGCAGGAATATGTGATAAAGTTTCTCTTTTTGGTGTTTTTAATCATAATAATACCAAACAAGAATCCGTTTTAATAGCACAAATAATTTGGTATTTTATAGAGGGATTTCATTATCGATCTAATGAATATCCATTTGGAAGTAAAGAAAATTATTTGAAATATATAGTTCCTTTAGACGTTGATGAATTAATTTTTTATAAAAGTAATAAAACAGATAGATGGTGGATAGAATTGCCAGTTATTTCAAACACCAATAATAAGTTAAAGAAAATTACGTTATTACCTTGCTCTCATGAAGAATATTTGGCCGCATGTAACCACGAAATTCCAGAAAGATGGTGGAAAGCACAACGAAAAAATATTTTTTAACATGAAATATATTAAAAATAATCGGAATTAATAGGTTTACAAATAATAAATATGTAAGTAAAAACATATAAAAAACATCATTTTTTACCTTTTTATCGTCTTTTTATGTATTTTGTCGATAAAATGTTTTTTTGTTTAATGATTTAATTTTAGTTTTGGCTTGTCATATATTTGCATAATAATTTAATTGTTTTTTATAATAATAATAAATAGGTTTACTCAAATAAAAATAATGAAATATAAAACCCAAATTTTTATGAAGAAGTTTATTGCATTTTTAGCAATTTTAAGCTTATTAATGAGCTGTGGAGGTTCGTCTGATAAGGGTGAATTAGTGGGTGTAAAAGGTGCTAAATGGAACCCAGAAAAGCCTTATGGAATGACTTTAATTAATGGAGGATCTTTTATTATGGGTAAATCTGACGAGGATGTTGCCCATGTGTTAGATGCGCAAACAAAAACAGTGACTGTTCGTTCTTTTTATATGGATGAAACTGAAATTACAAATAGCGAATATCGTCAATTTGTTTTTTGGGTAAAAGATTCAACAATGAGAATTAGGTTGGCTATTTTAGCTGAAGAAACAGGACAAAAGCCTTCTGATGTTAAAGACAAAGGAAAAGGCAAGTCGGCAGGAAGTATAGGAGATTTTGCATTTAATGATGCCGACCCTGAAAAAATGACTGCATATGATAAATACATGTATGATAATTATTATAGTATTGGTACTGATGATGATCCATATGCTGGTAGAAAACTCAATAAAAAGATAAAGTTAATTAATGATACTAAATTATATCCAGATGAGTATTATACAGAAGTTATGGATTCTATGTATTTGCCTATAGACGAATCATTTAATGGACTAAGAACTATTGATGTTAAAAAATTGAAATTCCGCTATTCATGGATGGATATTCAAGCTGCTGCAAGAGATA
>NZ_JBJXDQ010000179.1:0-10839 GCF_046155325.1 Flavobacterium sp. | reverse complement strand
TATATCCCTTAAAAATTAATACTAGAGCATCAAGCCCATTTCCTACACCAATACAGTATTTTGTTCCGCAATAGTTTGCAAAATTATTTTCAAACTCAGCGACTTCATTCCCTAAAATATACCAACCGCTATCTAAAACTGATTTCAATTTTTCTTGAAAAGCAGTTTCATAAGGGACATTTATTTTTTTTAAATCAAGGAATGGTATCATACAATAACGTTGTCGAGTTTAATAAAATTTGCTGTTTCCACTTCATAAAAATCATGAACAACGGTACTAGCACCAAAACTTTCTTTCCAATAAGACAAACCATTATTTAGTTTTCGACCTTTATTTTCATTGGATATACCAAAATCAAAAAACTTCTTGTTATTAAATACTTCGCTCAACAAATGATGATGTAATACATCAAGGCCTCCTAAATTATTCTTGCCTTCTTTTCCAGAAATGTACTGGGAATGGGCGACATTTTCACTTTCAAAAATGGTAGTTCCAGCAACTATAACTCCATTTTCATACACATTAAATTGACGAATGTTTTTTGGAAACAATAATTTCAAATTCATGATTTCCTGCAAACTATGAACTGGTTTTGCTTGGTGTTTCAATACTAAATTAGGTATTAATATCTTGTTCCAAAAATCTTCGAAATCAGCTACTTCTTTTATTTCTAATCTATTAATTTTCCCTTTTTTAATACCCTCTTTTCTATCGCTAGCAATGTTAATATTTAAAGACAAATCAACAACTGCCATAGTATCTCTTCGTATTAATTGGCCTTGAGCCAAAAACAAAGCATATTGCAATTCTTCTGCTGGTTTTTGATGATAGATAGATGGGATAATTTTGATGTGGATTTTATCTATTTTATTTTCATTCAAAAAGAATAAAATACTTTTAAAAATTGCAATAACTGATACCAATTTTATCTTTTCATTATAAACCAATCCTCCATAAGTCAATCCCTGATGAGAGAAAACCTCATCTCCTACACTATTTGCAGGCAGAACAGCTACCCATTTTTCGCCGTCTAAAACTATCAAAGAATAATCTTCGAATCGATCCTTATGGTATTCCATAAAATCACGATGAAACAGGAAGGTTGCATTTTTTGCTTGTGCAATAAATGCATTCCAATTTTCGTAATCACTTTCCTGATACTTTTTGACCTTGTAGATTTTCACTATTTGATTTTAACTTTGTGAAATTAAGCTTTTTTATTGATGTGCAAAAATCAGAAAATACAATTTTATTGATTAAAACGTCTAAGTAATAAAACCTTTGTAACTTTGAGGCATCGTAACTTTTTTACACGCTAAATGAAACAAATTATTTCAATTCAAAATCCATATATAAAATCTTTAGTATTACTCCAGGAAAAATCAAAGTCACGCAAACAAACGGGAACTTTTTTAATAGAAGGAGTACGAGAAATTTCGATTGCTTTAAAAGGCGGTTACACAATTGAAACTGTTTTATTTTGTATTGAACTCATCGACAAATCTTTCGATTTTTCAATTTTTGAATCTTTTAATAAAATCGAAATCTCAAAAGAAGTATATCAAAAACTCGCCTATCGAGATACAACCGAAGGTGTTTTGGCAGTAGCCAAATCTAAATCGATGCAATTGTCCGATTTAAAATTGTCTGAAAACCCATTAATTCTTGTTGCTGAAGCACCTGAAAAACCCGGTAATATTGGTGCTTTACTTCGAACCGCCGATGCTGCCAATCTCGATGCAGTGATTATTGCCAATCCCAAAAGTGATTTATACAACCCCAATATTGTTCGATCTAGTGTAGGTTGTTTGTTTACCAACCAAATCGCAACGGGTACAACAGCTGAAATTATTGCTTTTCTAAGCGAAAAAAAAATTAATATTTTCTGCGCTACTTTACAGAATTCAACATCCTATCATACCCAAGATTATACAAAACCAACAGCCTTGGTTGTAGGTACAGAAGCTACAGGTTTAACTGAGGATTGGCGATTAGCTGCGGATCAAAATATTATTATTCCAATGCAAGGAGAGATTGACAGTATGAATGTTTCAGTCGCTGCTGCCATTTTAATTTTTGAAGCCAAAAGACAAAGAGGTTTTTAGTTCTGCAATTAAAATAGCGAAGTAAACTACCTCGGGGCAAACCCCTCGTAGGATTAGTGAAATAACAGCCACAGATGCACAGATTAAAAAAGATTTTTGAAAATCTGTAACTCGAGACCGAAGGCTGAACAGACGAAGTAATCTCTGGTAAAAAAAGCCGAAGCAGAGCTTCAAGGAATTAAACCTTAAGAGATTAAATACTCAATCTAAATTCTTCAATAATTGGATTTGCTTTAGCAAAATCTGTTTCTTGTATAAATAATTCTACTGCTTGACCTAAATTACCAAAACCACCCAATGTTGCGGATTGAATGTTGTTTTTAACTATTGTATTTACTCCGATTTCTTCTATTTTTCCTTGTAAAGCCAATGCTAAAATCTCACTTCCAGAAAACACTTTCATTAATCCCATATTTTTTATTTTAATTTAATTATCTAATTCATCCTCTTCTTCGATATCTTCCTCAAAATCAAATTCAAAAGGCTCAACTAGCATTTTATCCGCTAAAATCTCTATTCGTTCCGTAAAAACGTCTGAAAAAATAACCCGTTGTGTTTTGTTGATACTATTTGAAATGCGCATAATTTTTGTTTCGTGACGCAATTTCAAGATTGAATCCGCATCGTCAACAATAAACATTCTCAACCTATTGACATTATAACCCGCAGAAGAAAACATATCATCAAGTTTGTTAGGAGTTCCAATCAAAACATCTATTCCTGTAGAAATATAGTTTTTGTCATAATCCATATCGCCTTTATCATGAACGCCAAATATTTCCAATCCAGAATTTTTTCCTAATTTTTCAAATAGCGCAACCATTTCTAATACTTTGATTTTGTCTTCAACAATAATCAAAGCGCGAGGTGACTCTTCGTTTGTACCCGACAGTTTCTGAATCACATTGATTACAATTGTTGTTGATTTTCCAATCCCATTTGGTCCAATAATAATACAATCAGCACCACTTTTAAAAGTTGAAAATGTTTCTTGTTGCATTTCATTAGCCTCAATCAAACCATTTTCAGTAAGTGCTTGTTGTAGATTTTCGTTTATTTTTTTTAATTTCATTTTTTAAGTTGTAAGTCGTAGCTTGTAAGTTATAAGTTTCTCAAACCTACAACTTACAACCTAAAACAATTTATTTACTAGCAAAAAGTTGCACATCTGTTTCTGATATTTCGATTCCACCCAAGATTATCAATCGCTCTACGACATTGCGTAATTCACGAATATTTCCTGTCCAATCATAATCTTGCAACAGTTTAATGGCTTCTTTGGAGAATTTCTTTACTGAATTTCCTTGCTCCGATGCTATTTTTTCGGCAAAATGAGTAATCAATAGTGCTATATCATCTCTTCTATCATTTAAAGAAGGTACTTTAATCAAAATAACCGCTAATCTATGGTACAAATCTTCTCTAAATCTACCTTCGGCAATTTCTTTTTTCAAGTCTTTATTGGTAGCCGCAATTACACGCACATCGACTTTAATATCTTTATCAGCCCCTACTCTTGTAATCATACTTTCTTGCAAAGCGCGCAACACTTTAGCTTGAGCCGACAGACTCATATCGCCTATTTCATCTAAAAAAATAGTCCCTTTATCTGCCGCTTCAAATTTTCCAGCTCTGTCTTTTACAGCCGATGTAAAAGCGCCTCTCACATGCCCAAACAATTCACTTTCTATCAATTCACTAGGGATAGCAGCACAATTCACCTCTATAAGTGGAAAATAAGACCTCTGGCTTTTTTCGTGTAACTGGTGAGCAACGAGTTCTTTTCCAGTTCCATTAGGACCTGTAATTAAAACTCGAGCTTCGGTTTGAGCTACCTTTTCAATCATCAATTTAATATGATTTATGGGTTCGCTTTCGCCAATGATTTCGTAATTCTTACTGACTTTTTTCTTTAGAATTTTATTCTCAACTACCAGTTGTTTTCGGTCTAATGCATTGCGAACCGTATTCAATAATCGATTCAAATCTGGTGGTTTTGAAATATAATCAAAAGCGCCCAAACGCATCGTTTGTATCGCCGTTTCCATATCGCCATGACCCGATATCATGACCATAGGTGTTTCGGGCTTGATTTTTTTTACGGCTTCTAGCACCTCAACCCCATCCATTTTTGGCATTTTAATATCGCACAAAACCAGATCATAGTCGTTGTTTTTAATTTTTTCTAAACCCTGAATTCCATCTTCGGCTTCTTCTACTTTATAGGAATCATTTTCTTCGGAAAGTATTTTGGATAATACTCTTCGAATAGCGGCTTCGTCTTCTATGATTAATATTTTACTCATATTTATAATTTAACCGTAAAGTTCGCAAAGTTTTTCGCAAAGTTTACAAAATCTAAGATAGATTATTTTAGCCCTGATTGTAGCGGCATCCCACGCTTTTTTGCGTGGATACAGCGTAAAGCAGGATTAGCTTCAAATTAATATTTCAACCATTTATACAATTCTTTCCAGGTTGGTTTTTTGCCATACATTAAAATTCCCACACGATATATTTTTGCCGCAAACCAAACCACAAACAAAAAAGTAGTGAAAAGAAGCATAATAGAAATAGCCAATTGCCACCAGGGGACTCCAAACGGAATTCTCATCATCATGACTATAGGCGATGTGAGCGGAATCATTGAAAAAATTACGGCAATTGTCCCTTGCGGATCACTAACAACCGTAAAAAAACCAATATAAACGGCTAAAATTAGTGGGGTGATAATTGGTAAAAGAAATTGTTGCGAATCGGTTTCGCTATCCACAGCAGCTCCTATTGATGCGTAAAACGAACTGTACAAAAAGTACCCTCCAATAAAATAAACTACAAAACAAATAAGAATTGTCGCGATGGGTAAATTCCATAATTCTTGAATATACATTTGAGCGGTGCCACCAATTTCCTGTTGAGCTGTTTGTAACATCGCCGGTGGTATTTTTGCCTTTGGACTGGCATCTATGCCAAAAAATGTTGTAGCAGCAACCATCAAAGTTAGACCAATGATTGCCCAAATAGTAAATTGTAAAATTCCTGCCAATGATGTCCCTATAATTTTTCCCATCATTAATTGAAATGGTTTTACCGAAGAAATAATGATTTCGACAATCCTATTCGTTTTTTCTTCGATAACACTTCTCATGACCATATTACCATAAATAATAATAAACATCATAATGAGATACCCAAAGGCACCTCCTATAGCCACCTTGATTTCGTTAAGCCCTTTGACACTTTCTTCACCCGATGATTTTGAAAGCACTATTGCAACTTTTGCTTGGGCTTTTTTTATTACTAAAGTATCAAGTTGCGCTTTTTCTAGATTATCCTTAGTCAGTTTTTTAGCAATTATTTCTTGAAGATCTTCAATAAAAGCTATGCTTGGGCTATTGTTTGAAATGAATTGAATTTTATTTTCTAAATCTTTGTTATCTTTTACTTTGGGTATATAGAGTAAACCTTCATAACTTTCGTTTGTAATGCTATCCTTTATAAATTTAATATCTAGCATAGATAAATCATGATAAACATATTCAGTATTTTCGGCATTTTGTTTTGTAAACTCTGTAACAAACAAACCAGATTCATCATGAATAGCTACGCGTTTTGTTTCCGCTTTCAAAGAGCTTAAGTAGCCTACTAATGCTGCTATACCAACAAAAAGTAAGGGACTCAAAAAAGTCATAACAATGAATGACTTATTGCGAACTTTGGCAATAAATTCTCTTTTTATAATTAGTGATATAATGCTCATCTAAAGGGATATA
Source organism: Flavobacterium sp. (assembly GCF_046155325.1). Taxonomy (GTDB): domain Bacteria; phylum Bacteroidota; class Bacteroidia; order Flavobacteriales; family Flavobacteriaceae; genus Flavobacterium. The sequence continues at coordinate 4,960 of NZ_JBJXDQ010000179.1, read as the reverse complement.
AGTTTAAAAAGATTATTCGTTTTTGGGTCTTAAATTATTTTTCGCTAACAGCATGTATAAAAATATCAGATACACTTGGGATTTTCTCCATAAAATGAGTTACTTGTCCTCTTTGAATTAGGATATTAAGTAATTCATTTGGAGTTGAATTTCTGAGTTGAATTTCGAGTTTTAATTCGGTATTCAATGATTTGAAATCTGTTTGCTTAACCGTAAATTTTTGGGTAATATCATACATCAAACCTTCGATATTATCCGTTAAAATCCCAACCTCAAAACTATTAGTTCTATAATTTCTTTTTACATCTTCGAGCTTGCCTTCAATAAGTTTGTTTGATTTGTGAATCAAGGCAATGTTATCGCAAAGTTCCTCAACACTTTCCATTCGATGAGTCGAAAAAATGATGGTTGACCCTTTTTTTTGTAATTCTAGGATTTCATTCTTAATGATATTGGCATTCACAGGATCAAAACCCGAAAAAGGTTCATCGAAAATTAGCAATTTAGGTTGATGTAAAACACAAACCACAAACTGAACTTTCTGAGCCATTCCTTTAGATAATTCTTGTATTTTTTTGTTCCACCACCCTTGAATTTCTAATTTTTCGAACCAATAATCCAGTTGTTTTTTGGCTTCAGCTCTTGAAAGTCCTTTCAGCTGTGCTAAATACAAACATTGCTCTCCTACTTTCATAGTTTTGTACAAACCTCTCTCTTCTGGCAAATAACCAATGTATTGAACATGATTCGGACTCAATTTTTCACCATCAAAAATAACTTCGCCACTATCTGGCATTGTGATTTGATTTATGATTCTAATGAGTGAGGTTTTCCCAGCGCCATTAGGCCCTAAAAGCCCATAGATACTCCCTTTGGGAATTGAAAGTGACACGGCATTCAACGCAACATAATCACCATACTTTTTGACTACATCTTTAATTTCAAGTATTGAACTCATGCTAATTATTACTTTATGATACCTTCGAGATTGATTAAACTGAGGTGTGTAAAAATAGTTAAATCGAAATGATAAGCTGTTAAATAAAATAAAAAATCCCATCTTTATTTAGTAAAGATGGGAGTATTAATCGATTTATTATTTTAAGAAAACATATCTTTTACCTTCTCAAAAAAGGACTTATCTCCTTTTTCAGGATTAGGTATAAAATTCTCATCATTTATATTTTTTTCAAAAAACAATTTTTGGTCTTTGTTTAATGTCTTAGGAGTCCATACGTTAACATGTACTAATAAATCTCCATTACCATATCCGTTAATACTTGGTATTCCTTTTCCTTTTAGCCTTAGGATTTTTCCGGATTGGATTCCTTCTTCGAGTTTTATTCTTACTTTTCCGTTGATAGCTTCAATATCTTTTGAAATTCCTAAAACTGCCTCAGCAAAACTGATGTATAAATCGTAATGTAGATTTTCACCTTCACGTTTCAAAAATTCATGCTCAATTTCTTCGATGGCAACAATTAAATCACCAGGAACACTATTTCCTGGCGCATCATTTCCTTTGTTTGAAACTTTTAGTTGCATTCCATCTACTACACCAGCAGGAATTTTTATAGAAACCGTTTCGTCTTCCAAAATCATTCCTTGCGAATCTGCTTCAGAAGGTTTTCTGTCTAAAATTTGTCCTGAACCTCCACAGGTCGGACAGGTTGAAGCAGATTGCATTCTTCCCAAAATTGTGTTAGTCACTCGCATTACTTGTCCCTGTCCATTACAAGTAGAACAGGTTTTATAAGTTACCCCTTGGGCTTGAACCTTGCGTTTTACTTTTACTTTTTTCTCAACACCATTAGCGATTTCCTCTAAAGTTAACTTAACTTTTATACGGAGATTACTTCCTTTAACACGACGAGAACCGCCACCACCGCCAAATCCACCGCCACCACCAAAAGCACTTCCGAAAATATCGCCAAACTGGCTGAAAATATCATCCATATTCATTCCTCCATGACCTCCTCCACCAAAACCACCAGATCCGTCAAAAGCTTGATGACCATATTGATCATATTTGGCTTTTTTATTTGGGTCACTGAGTACTTCGTATGCTTCAGCAGCTAGTTTAAATTGCTCTTCTGCAGCTTTATCATTTGGATTTTTATCCGGGTGAAATTCAATTGCTTTCTTTCGATATGCTTTTTTAATTTCGGCAGCATTAGCACTTCTTGAAATGCCCAATATTTCGTAAAAATCTTTTTTCATTTTATTGTTTGTGTAAAGTAGATACTACCTTGAAAAATAATTATAATTACTGACCAATAACTACTTTTGGAAAACGAATGATTTTATCCCCCAATTTATATCCTTTCTCAAGAACATCAACTATTTTTCCTTTCATCTTTGGCGCAGGAATTTGAGTAATAGCTTCAGCAAAATCGGCATCAAAAACATCGCCAGCCTTAACTTCTACTTGCTCTAATCCTTTTGAAAACAAAGTGGTTTGTAATTTATCAAAAATAAGTGCTACTCCTTTTGACAATAATTCGTCTTCAGATTTATTGATTTCAATCATGGCTCTATCAAAATCGTCCAAAACTGGCAGTAAAGCCAATAAAACTTCTTGATTGGCTGTTTTAAACAATTCGATACGCTCTTTTGTTGTTCTTCGTTTGTAATTTTCGAATTCAGCAAACAAACGCAAAAATTTATCTTTTTCTGAGGCTAAGTCTTGAGACAATTGCTCCTCTTTAGATATTTCCTCTACTCTTTCTTCGATTTTTGAATCTAATTCGTCTGAGACATTTTCATTATTTTCAATTGTATTTTGATCAATAATTTCGTCATTTAACGTGTTTTCAGTCGTCATGCTTGTATCTTTTTTAAATATATTCTTAAACTTCATTTTACGCTTTTAAGATTACAAAAGTACTGCCAAATCTTCATTTTTGTCAAATTGTCACCTTTTAAAAATCAAAATTTGGCAAAAAGACAAAAAAATACTAAATCTGTATTTTTGTCTTAAAATTTTAATATAATTTTAAGACAATCATAATATAGTTTGTATAATTTTGTAATGATTATATTCTAGGTCACAATTTTAAGAACCACTTTAAGGTTAGCATCTAGCTTCTAAATAATTATTAATTCATTTTACTTTATATTAAAAAAAGCTTCGATTAATACTCGAAGCTTTTTTTTGATTAGATTTTTAAGTTTTAACTAAGTGTTTTAAATATTTATTTTACTTTGATAGTCCATTCAAAATCCATTTGAGATACTATCTCTCCATTTTCATTTGTACCTATAGATTTCATCCAAAAACTTTGCCCCTCCCCCGTGGCAATAGCTTTTTGCATTGCATTTTGTACTAAAATTCCATCAGCACAAACAAAACTAATCCTTCCCGTTGCTTTCTTACTAAAGTTTCCTTTATTATTAGCCACTAACATCGATACTTTTTTACCACTTTTTTGTATTTGTTGCATCACCAAAGCTCCAGACGCTAATTCTGCGGCCATTCCTTGAACCGCCCAATACATTGAATTAAAAGGGTTTTGACTAATCCATCGATGCTTTACCGAAACCACGCATTTTTGCTCATCAAAATACTGTACTCGAACACCGCATATAAAGGCCGAAGGCAACTTGAAGAATACAAATTTATTGAGATTTGAGACTGAAATTTTCATTTTTATCACTATTTATACTCGTAAAAGTAACATATTTAGTTTAAATATAAAATGTTAATTTTAAGTTAATATTTAGTACTTTGTAATACATAATACTTTCTTTTATACATATATTTGCATAAGAAATTAAATACTATAATTATACTATGAATACAACAAGCGAAAATAATCTAGCCACGTTTACTCATTTAAGTTCATTATCGCAATATTTTATTCCTTTTGGAAATATTATTTTTCCACTTTTAATTTGGAATTCAAAAAAAGAAGATTCAGAATTTATTGATCATAATGGCAAACAAGTACTTAATTTTCAATTGAGTATATTATTCTATACCTTGATAATTGCAATGATTGCAACTCCTATCATTATCATTAAAGTTATCAATGAAATTCCTTTGAAATCAATTTATGACAACGAAGAATTTATATTTAATACTTTAATCATAGAACATTTTTCAGGAATAATAATCTTTGCATTGTTGACAATATTCACTTTAATCGGTTTAAAGATTGCTGAATTTATATTAATTATATATGCTTCATTAAAAACTTCAAATGGTGAAAAGTATCAATATCCGTTAACTATTTCATTCATAAAATAAGCACTCAAATAACAACAAACTAGAATAACAAATCAATTATAAAGAGAATCATGAACATTGAAAATACAAAAGCTCAAATGCGAAAAGGGGTTCTCGAGTTTTGCATCTTATCCGTCCTAAAAGACAAAGAAGCATATACTTCGGAAATATTATACTCTTTAAAAAGCGCAAAACTATTAGTAGTTGAAGGCACAGTTTACCCCCTACTTACTAGATTAAAAAACGACGGGCTTCTCAACTATCGTTGGGAAGAATCGTTATCAGGTCCACCAAGAAAATATTATGAATTGACTGAATTAGGACAAACCTTTTTAAATGAATTAAATGGCACCTGGACTGAATTGTCGGATGCTGTAAATCTAATCACAAAACAAAAATAATAGTCATGAACAAAACTGTAAACATAAATTTAGGCGGGATGTTCTTCCACATGGATGAGGATGCATACCAAAAACTTACTAAATATTTTGAAGCTATAAAAAGATCATTGTCTAACACATCAGGGCAAGATGAGATTATTAAAGATATTGAAATGCGGGTATCGGAATTATTGACTGAAAAACAAAAAACCGAAAAGCATGTAGTAACTCTAAAAGAAGTTGACGAAGTTATTACAGTAATGGGACAACCTGAGGATTATAAAATTGATGATAACGAAACCGAAAATAACACCTCAAATTTTACCACTTCAAAAACCAGAAAACTATATCG
>NZ_JBJXDQ010000178.1:0-11498 GCF_046155325.1 Flavobacterium sp. | reverse complement strand
GCGCCATCCATTGCGTCACACCATTCTCCGTTTATATATTGTTTTCTCATTTTGTTTGTTAAAAATTGTACGCTGATAAAACGGATTCGCAAAAGCGAAAACACGGATTATTGCGGATTTTAAAATTTATGATATCACTTCCTTTATAGTTTCTTCCAAAATAGCCAAGCCTCTTTCTAATATTTCATCTTCAATAAATAAAGGACTTAATATTCGGATGCAATTTCCGTAGGTTCCAGAAGTGATGATAATTAATCCTTTTGCCAAACATTTATCCACAATTGCTTTGGTCGAAATTCCATCTGGCATTCCAGTTGTTGGGTTTGAAAATTCGATGGCCAACATGGCTCCCAATCCACGAACATCAGTAATGTTTTTTGGATATTCAGCCTGCCATTGATTGAATTTCTCACGAACTATCTTGCCCACTTTTTCTCCAGCGGCATTGATATTATTTTTTTGCATATAATTAATACTTGCCAATGAAGCCACACAGCTCAATGGTCCACCCAAATAAGTCCCGCCAATAAGTCCTGGTTTGATGGCATCCATAATTTCGGCTTTGCCAATAACACAACCTATGGGCATTCCGCCACCCATTGATTTTGCCCAAGTCGATAAATCCGGTGTCACATCATAATGCTCATAAGCTGCCCATTTTCCGGTACGTCCAAAACCAGATTGTACCTCATCAAAAATCAAGAAGATGTTATTTTCAGTACAAAATTTACGTAAATACTGCACATACTTTTTGGAGGCAACCGTAAAACCACCTTCGCCCTGAACCAATTCCATTATTATGGCTGCGGTTTGAGTTACAGAAACCGTTGACGAAAAAGTTTTATGCAACTTCATAATCATCAAATCATCAAATTCGTCCTGAGTCATTCTGGCATTCATGCTCGGTTTATAATACGGATATTCTAACCTATAAACTTCCGGTGCATAAGGCCCGGCACCTTCTTTGTATTTCACATTTGATGTCAAAGTCATTGCCATCATTGTTCTACCATGAAAAGAGCCGTCGTAACAAATAATTGCAGCTTTTCCTGTTACGGCACGTGCAATTTTAATCACATTCTCAACCGATTCTGCACCAGACAATGTCAACATGGCTTTAGTCGCATCACCATGTGGAAATATCTCACACAATTTTTCGGTCAAGTCCATATATTGCTCATAAACAGAAACATTGAACGAAGCATGAATAAATTTTTCGGCTTGCTTTTGAATCGCTTCAATAATTTCTGGCACGCTATGTCCTACATTATTAACTCCAATTCCTCCTGCAAAATCAATTAATTCTCTACCGTCAGCATCAATAATTAGTGCCCCTTTTGCAGACTGAATGCTCGATGGATTGAAAATTCCGAGTGCGTTTGGCACACTTTTTTTCCTTCTTTCGTATAATTTATCCGTATTGTTCATTGTTACTTTCTTGATAATTTTGCTGATTTTAAATCGGGTTGTGAAAACTTATGGATTTTCATGTACATATTTGTTTTAGTGTCAAAAACACCCTCCAAAGTATGGATTTCATTGGCAATAAAATCATTGAGATGCTCCATATCCCGACACATCATATTGGCTTCGATATCATAATCTCCTGAAACAGTTGCCAAAAAACTAATTTCGGGCAACTTAGTCAGAGAAGTTAAAATGGCATTCATATGTGATTTGGGTTTTACCGAAATCATTATGCTCGCGTAGGCATTGAATCCAATTTTGTTAGGGTCAATTCTGCCAATTATTTTCAACGTTCCATCTTCGACCAAATTGATATAACGATGGCGAATTGTACTTACCGCAACATTTATTTCTTTCGATATTTCGGTGAACGACATTCTGCCATCTTTTTGAAGCAAGGTCAATATTTGGTAATCTAAATCGTCGTCTAATGCACTCATTTTTTTATGGTTTTAGGTTTTGGGTTTTAATAACCATATACTATTTCTTATATTTAATTTCTCCTTTTATCCATGTTTCATTGGTTCCTACCTTAGAAACGTTTTCTAACTCAAATGGATTTACATCCAAAACAACAAAATCAGCTACTTTGCCTTTAGAAAGACTTCCTTTTATAATTTCTAAATTATCAGCAATGGCACTTCCCATGGTGTAGGCTTTTAACGCTTGCTGAAAAGTTATTTTTTGGCTTTCGCCAATGACAGCTCCATCCATCGCTTTTCGGGTTACCGCAGTTTCCATATTAACCCATGGATTTATTTCTTTCACCACAGGCCCATCTGTAGATAGTGCCAAATTTATTCCATTATCCAAAACTGTTTTACACGGATAAACCACCTCTAACAACGCATCGGACAAAGTACTCTTGAAATTATTCGCCAACTCATAAATAAATATGGGTTGCATTGCTGCCGTCATATTCATTGCCTGAAAATCCTTTATATTTTCATTGGATAAAAATCCAACATGCTCTATTCTGTGTTTTAAAGTATTGTCGATTTTGAATAAATCACGATACACTTTCAAAGTCAAATCGATAGCCTGGTGTCCGATGGCATGTGTCGCTACTGAAAACCCTTTGTCAACGGCTTCTTTGGCTGTATTGTAAAATTTATCGTAATCCAATCTTAAAACCCCTTTGTATCCGTCTGTATTTTTATAAGGAACATTGATTGCCGCTGTTGCCGAACTCAAACCTCCGTCAGAAAAGAATTTCACTGTTTTTATTTGCAAAAATTCCGATTCATATCGTTCTGGTAAAACCTGAATCTCATCGGTTCCATCAGGAATTCGAAGCGGAAAAACATTCATTCTTACTTTTAATAAACCCTCTTGATCTAGCTTTATGTAAGCTGCCAATAAATCTTCATTAGCTGCAGGATCGGTTGCACTTGTAATTCCAAGGCTTAACAAATAATTATGAGCTTCGAGAATCATCTTTTTATATTCGTCGAATGTAAAGGCTGGAATAGTGTTCATGATTAATCCCAATGCCCTTTCGGTAAAAATTCCCTGTAAACTACCATTCTTGTTTTTACGAATTTCTCCACCAAAGGGAACTTCCGTGGTTTCATCAACTTTAGAAATTTCCATAGCTTTTGAATTGGCGATTCCAATATGAGCACAAGTTCGAATTACAAAAACAGGTCTATCAGAAATTACTTCGTCTAAATCTTCTTTAGTTGGCAATCGTTTTTCTTCCAGCACCATTTCATTAATTCCACGAGCCAAAATCCATCCTGAATTTGGATTTTTAATACCGAATTCTTTTAATTTTTTTTGGAACTCCGTTATAGATTTTACGCCCCGAACATCCAGCATGTAAGTTCTAAGGTGTCCAATTTTCCATACATGAATATGGGCATCGTTTAAACCCGGAATAATAGTCTGCCCTTGAAAATCAACTTCATCTGAAAATGAAGCAAATTGATTTCGCAAATCTATCGCTGTTCCAATGGCTTCGATTATCCCTAAACTATTAACCACCATCGACTCCGCTTGAGGCAAAGTGGGATCCATAGTAATGATATTGGCGTTGAACAAAAGCCCCCTAGCCCCCGAAGGGGGAACTGTTGGAGACTGATTATTTTGATTTGCGTTTTCCAATATATTAAAAAAATTAAATACAAAGTTGCTAATTCCCCCTTCGGGGGTTAGGGGGCTATCTTTCGGCTAAAACGTCTTCGATTGCTTGTTCAATCACGTCCATTCCTTCGTTCAATTGTTCGTCAGTGATTACAATTGGAGGCAAGAAACGGATACAATTAGTATACAATCCTGCTCTAATTAAAATCAATCCATTAGAAACACATTTTTTAATTACAGCCATTGCAAAATCCATATCGGGCTCCTTTGTGTTTCTGTCTTTTACAAACTCCACTACAAGCATCGCTCCCATTCCACGAATATCTCCAATGATTGAAAATTTATCTTTCATTATTGACAAACGGCTCGTTATGATGTTCCCAACATGAGTTGCTTTTGCCAAGAATTCTGGTGTGTTAATTTCCTTTACCGTTGCATGCGCGGCCACAACAGCAAGCGGACTTCCTGAATACGTTCCGCCTACTCCACCCAAATGCGGTGCATCCATAATTTCAGCTTTTCCCGTAGTGGCACTTATTGGCATTCCCGAACCAATTGATTTCGCCATAGTAACAATATCTGGTATAACGCCAGTGTGTTCAATAGCGAGGAATTTTCCAGTTCGACCAGCGCCAGATTGCACCTCGTCAGCAATAAAAACGATGCCGTGTTGGTCGCAAACTTGTCTGATTTTTTCAAGAAACCGTTTTGGAACAGGAATAAATCCTCCTTCGCCTTGAACTGGCTCAATAATTATAGCTGCAACAGCGGATGGATCAACCTGAGAAATTAAATTTTGGTCAAAACGTTCAATACAATAATCGATGTATTCGTCATCCGTCATTTTGTTGGGTTTTCTATATAAATTTGGTGACAGAAAACGATAAATATCTGGTGCAAAAGTGCCAAATCCTTTTTTGAACAAACCATATTTACTAGTCAAACTTAGTGTTAGCATCGTTCTTCCGTGATACGCTCCTTCAAAACAAATTACAGCCGGTCTTTTTGTATAATATTTAGCCACCGAAATAGCATTTTCAACCGCTTCTGAACCAGAACAAGACAACAATGTCTTTTTAGGAAAATCGCCAGGAGTAATCGCATTCAACATCTCCGCAAAATCAAGATACGGCTCAAATGTCGTAACCAATGCACCTGTATGGATGTACTTATCCAATTGTTCCTTAATAGCATCAACAACGACCTTAGGTCGATGCCCCAAATTAACCATTCCGATTCCACCTGCAAAATCGATTAATTGATTTCCATCTACATCCCACACCAAAGCCCCTTCGGCTTTTTCCACAACAACCTCGGTAGATTTTCCTAAACCAGATGGCAAAGCGGCAGCTCTTCTTGCTAGAATTTCTTTGCTTTTTGGTCCAGGAATTTCGGATACCTTTTTAATTTGAGTTCCCATTTTATTTAAAATTTATTTTTTTATCGGCAGATATCATCTGCCATTATTAATAGTTATTTATTATAAAACCCAATCTACAATCTAAAATCAACGTCTACTGGGCGATACATGAGTATACTTGCGTATCCTGAATCGGGATCATTTATATAATTATACAAAGGCCTAATCCATCGAAAACCCGATTTTCTTTGCGGAGTTATCGTAGGGTCCGAGAATTTATTAATTTCCAGAGCATAACAATATTCTTCTATGGTCATTTTATCTTTTACTTTTCCATAACCAATAGTCATTCCTGCTATTATTTGCCCTTTCAATTTTAATCCTTTGCAAATTTCATTTCTAGCATTATACATTTCTGTAGAAAGTCCCAATCCTCTGTATTCTGGCAAAACACCCATATCAATTCCGTACATCCAATCACCCTCCGGTTTATGCGCATTGGTAATCCATAAATTATCCGTCTCTTCTAGAAAAGTACTATCATGTTCTGGAAAATAACATCGGAAAGTACTTGCTGAAGCAAGGATATTGCCTTCTTTTTCTATCACTAACTGACCTGCTGCAAAAACTTTAATATGATTTATAAAATGATCTCTAGTTAATAGCTCCGATTGATGTAATGTCGGATAACAATGCCTCTGAACATACTCCATTTGAATTGCATCATCGGGAGTTGCATTTCGTAATACAAACTCGTTTTCTAAAATATTTTTATAAATCATTTTGCAAATAAATTTACAATACAAACCCAGCTATAAGATATACTATAGAGGAAGCCACAAAAATTATTAATTGATATGGAAATTGTGAAATCCCATGTTTCATCATATCCACTTTACATGATTGCGCAGTTAAAACTCTATTGTCCGAGAAGAAACAAGCTGCTGCACCCCAAACTGTTCCAGATGCCAATGCTCCTTGTGTTAACCAAAAATCTGCATGAACTTGAGTTGATAAAATAGCCGTTGTAGGTACAAGAATGGCATATATTCCCCAGTTTGAACCCGTTGCCCAACATATCCAAGCTACCAATGCAAAAACGATAAAGGGTAATGTTGCACTATTTAACCAACTAATTCCTTGCAAGTGCGATGCTACAAACTCATTAAATCCTAATGCGTTTTGAACATCCTTTAATAAATAAGTGAACCCTAAAACTGCCAATACGAATGTTATTGTTTCAAGACCTTTTACAAAATTATCAGAAATTTTATGGAAATCAACAATTTTAAACAGCAAGAAATACAAATAAACAAATACACATGCCGTTGCAATCCCTCTTAACGCATCGATACTTCCAAAAATATAATCCATTGACAAAGTAAATCCACCTCCCCAATAATCAAAATCCCAAGGATAAGGAAATATAGTTGCCCAAATCAAAATCAGCAAAGGCAAAATGAAGTAGGACAATTTTCCTTCTTTTTTGTCTTTTTTAATCAATTTTTCTTTTTTCTCTTCTATAACAACAGCCGCTTCTGATTGTTTAATTCCTTTTAAATCAGGTATAAACTCATAAACTACCAAGGCGCCTAGAATCAAAGAAATCCAAGCCGAAAAATTATAGGGAATCGTGTGCATAAACGCTTCAATTGGACTTGTAATAGCCTGTCCTGCAGCATCAAGAACTCCGCCTTCGATTGCTGTTAATTGAGTTCCGTAAAAAATAGTCCATGTTGAAATAGGGAATATGATTGTTAATGGAACGCAAACAAAACTTAACACCAAAGCTAATTTAGCTCTAGAAACACCAAATTTATCCGTAATTGGTCTCATGGTATTTCCAACTGATAAAGCGCTAAAATAATCATCCAAGAAAAAGAAAAAACTCAACCAATACGTCATCAACAACGATTGCTTTTTAGTTTTTACATGATTTTCAGAATATTTACCAACGGCTTTTATCCCACCAGAGGCCACCACCATTTGCACAAAGGCTCCGTATAATATACATACTAATATTACCCAAATTAATCCTTGATCATGAGCATCTCTTGAAATAGAAGAAAACAAACCATCAAACATGTTTAAAGGAAAAATCATTCCCTCTCCTTCTGGAAACCATTCTTTAGAGCCTCCTTGCGAAGCTAACAGGAGGAATCCTACTGCACATCCTATTATTAGAGGTTCTAATGCTTTTCTTGTAATAATGGCGATTCCTAAAACGGTAAATGCTGGAACTAAAGCATGCCAATTGATAAAATAACAAAGTCCTGCCATAAATAATAAGGCGACTCCGATAATTGTTGAAATTGATTTCATTGATTTCATTGAATTTGGTTTTTGGTTAGTAAATAGTAAATAATAATTGCTTAAATCGGTTACATTTAAACTCATTAACAACATTAATCTACGCAAACGTTGTAATTGCAAATAAATTAATATATCTATAATTTTTTTGTAAATCTAACAATATTTTACACAATTACAATAAATATTGTTTATTTTATTAATAATTGTATATTTGAAAAAAATATAAAATCAATAACGATGGTATTCGACGAAGTAAAAAACTATAGCAAGGGAGAATTTAAAACAGGTAGTTCTTCTATTATTCATACAATTATATCTCCATTGGACGGAAATAAACTTTCTCATTTCAATGAATCTACTATGGATGATTTGAATGAGATTGTGATTTTTGCAAAAAAAGCGCAAAAAACGTGGCAAAAAGTAACCATGAAAGAAAGAGCACAAGTTTTTTATAAATACAAACAATTATTAGAAAAAAATAGTGCCGAACTTACTGAAATCATATACCAAGAAAACGGAAAAATCCACGGAGAAGCAAAAGCAGAAATTGATAAAGCAATCGAACTTACTGAATTTGCTTGTTCGCTACCACAATTTGTAAACGGCGAAAACATGGAGGTCAGCAAAGGAGTTTACTGTTCTTCTACTCGAATTCCTGTTGGAATTGTAGCTTCGATTGTTCCTTTTAACTTTCCAGTAATGGTGCCACATTGGACTATTGTAAATGCAATAGCCTTAGGAAATGCTTTTATATTAAAACCTTCTGAATCTGTTCCTATCAGCAGTCAATTCACCGCTCGTTTATTAAAAGAAGCGGGACTTCCTGACGGTCTTTTTAATATTATTAATGGGACGCAATCTACCGTTGAAAACATTTGCGATCACCCAGGAATTGATGCCGTTACTTTTGTAGGTTCAACCAAAGTGGCGAAAATCGTTTATCAAAGAGCGAGTCATAATCTAAAACAAGTACTTGCCCTTGGCGGAGCAAAAAATCATATTATTTTATTACCAGATGCACATCCTGAAATGGCTTCCTCTAATATTGTTGCTTCCATGAGCGGATGTTCTGGTCAACGCTGTATGGCGGCCGCTACATTAATTGCTGTTGGAGATTGCGATGCCATTCTTGAAAAATTAATTGGCGAAGCAAATAAAATTCAATGCGGCTCCACTTTAGGATCGGTGATTTCAAAAGCCGCCAAAGAACGGATTGAAAATTTTATTACGGAAGCAGAACAACAAGGGGCGAAAATTATTTTAGACGGAAGAAACACCATTGTTCCAGGGAAAGAAAATGGATTTTATGTGGGTTCAACGTTAATAGATTACGCTACTGCCGATATGCGAATTGCAAAAGAGGAAGTTTTTGGACCCGTTTTAGCCATTGTTCGTGTCAAAACGATTGATGAAGCTTTAGCAATTGAAAATGCAAATCCTTACGGAAATGCTTGTTCTGTATTTACGCAAAGTGGTGGCTTGGCTAATTATGTTACTGAAAATGCTTCGGCTGGTATGTGTGGGGTAAACATTGGTGTTCCTGTTCCAAGAGAACCTTTTGGTTTTGGTGGATGGAACGAATCCCGTTTTGGGTCTGGCGATATTACCGGAAAAAGTTCTATTGGTTTCTTTACCAAAGAAAAGAAAACAACAACCAAATGGAATCCAGAAGCGGGAACTAATTGGATGAGTTAAAAACTAGGTTGCAGATTTCAGGTTGCAGATTTTAGATTTAAGCTAGAAAAAGTAAAATCTTCACATTTATGATTGGGAGTTGAAATAGTATTTTTTTTAAATAATTTTTAATTTTTGTTTCGTAATTTTTAATTGATTTTAAATGTTAGTAAAAGTTAAAGCATCCGATTTTAAATTTATATATGAATTATACATGAATCCAGAAGTAAATCCTTATTTGCTTTACGAAATAATGAATTCAGAAAATTTTATACCAATATTTAATGACTTGCTAAAAGACGATGTTTTATACCTCTATAAAGGAGATTCAGAAACCATAGGAATGTGTAAACTTATCCAGCAAAAACATAGAAATAACCACATTATGTATTTAGGCGGAGTAGCTATTCATCCTGATTATTTTGGGAAAGGATTTGGAAAAAAAATGATGTTGGAAATTATTGATTTTTGCAAAAACAAATCCGTTTCAAGAATTGAATTGAGTGTGGATACTAATAATGAAAAAGCAATTCAATTATATGAAAGTGTTGGTTTTTTAAAAGAAGGGATTTTAAAAAATTATACTTTTCTAAAAAGCAAAAACAAATATATCGATGAACAAATTATGTCTAATTTAATATAAAAAATGATAAGAAAAGCCTCCCTTAAAGATTTAGATCAGTTAACCCCATTATTTGATAAATACCTGATTTTTTATAAAAAAAAATCAAATTTAGAAAAGCATAAATCCTTTTTAAAAGAAAGAATAGAAAACAATGAAGCCATTATATTTATGGCTTTCGACGATGAAAACAAAGACAAAGCTATCGGATTTGCTTTGATTTACCCAACATTCTCCTCTGTTTTACTAACCAAAATACTAATTTTAAATGATTTATATGTTGATTCCACTATTCGAAAAAATGGAATTGGAGAAAAATTAATCCTTGAAACTGTTGCTTTAGCAAAGGAATTAGACGCGAATTTAATTCGTTTAAGAACGGCTAAAAATAATACAATCGCACAAGGATTGTATCATAAAATGGGATTTGTAAGAGACGAATTCCTTCATAGTTATGATCTATTTGTTTAATAAATTGAACCAATAATTTTAAATGTAATGTTAAGTAAAGAACAAATAATAAGTGATAGTAAGCAATTCAGTTTATTTACTTGGGTGGCCCAAAAAAATGTAAATCCCATTCCAATCGAAAGAGCAGAGGGAGTTTATTTATATGAAGTTGGGGGCAAGAAAATCATCGATTTTTCGAGTGGTTTAATATCTGTAAACATTGGCCATGGTGATCAAAGAGTTACGGATGCTGTTGTGGAGCAAATGCAAAAAGTGAGTTATGTAACTCCTTCATGTACCACCGAAATCCGTGCTGTTTTAGCAAAAAAATTAGCAGAAATTTGTCCTGGCAATTTAAATAAGGCGTTTTTTACACTTTGTGGTGCATCTTCGATAGAAAACGCCATAAAATTAGCACGCTTATATACCGGAAAACACAAAATTTTTGGAAGATATAGAGGCTTTCACGGAAACTCATCAGCGAGTATGACAGTGGGAGGAGATCCAAGAAAACAATTCACGGACGGACAACAAGCAACTAATATTTTTCATCTAGATGATCCATATGATTTTTATGGACTAAGCGATCAAGATGACGCAACGCGTTTAAAATGGAGTTTGGATTCGGTAGAAAGAATTATTCGTTATGAAGGCGGACATTCTATTGCAGCCTTTGTTTTTGAGGGCGAAAGCGGTTCTTCGGGCTGTTTGCATTATCCAAATGGCTACTTAAAAGGAATCAAAGCGTTATGCGAAAAATATGAAATTCTATTTATTGCCGATGAAGTAATGAGTGGTTTTGGCAGAACCGGAAAGTGGTTTGGTTTTGAACATAGCGACATTATTCCAGATATGATTTGCATGGCAAAAGGCTTGACTTCCTCTTATCTTCCGTTAGGCTGTTTGATGGTTTCGGATAAAATTGCTGCAAAATATGAAGATTCTCCTTTATGGCTGGGCTTAACTTATAATTCACATCCAGTGGCTATGGCTGCTGCACTTGCTGTAATTAATATTTATGAAAGTGACAACTTGATAGAAAACACCAAAAAAATGGGTGCTTATATGGAAAAACGAATTGATGAAATGAGAGCGAAACATCCGTCAATGGGTAATTTCAGAAATAAAGGATTATTAGGATGTTTGGAATTAGTAAAAAGTAGAAAACCTTACGAATTGATAGCTCCTTTTAATGCTAATGCTACCGAAATGGAGGTCATGAACAAAGTGGGTGCTAAACTAAGAGAATTAGGATTATATACTTTTGTTCGCTGGGGATATATATTTATTACCCCACCATTGACGATAAACGAAGCGCAAATAGAGGAAGGTTTAGCAATAATTTCAGAGGCTTTAAAAATTGCCGATGAATATGTGGTTTAATCAATTATATAATGAAAATTTCCGTTCTCAATTTAGGCCGGAAATTTTTAAAAATAAACAATCTTTGTGAACGTTACAGCCTAAAATTATTTAGCTTCTAAAATAAGTAGTAACTGTTATAAAGTGTCGTATTTTAAAATATTA
>NZ_JBJXDQ010000177.1:0-9165 GCF_046155325.1 Flavobacterium sp. | reverse complement strand
TTGTATATTTGGTAAACATTTGATTTATCAAAAAAAATCAACTTATTGAAATAACTAATAATATGTTACAAAACACAAAAGAATTAAAACTTGCCGTTCTCATCGATGCAGACAACGTTCCTTATAGTAATGTAAAAGGAATGATGGAAGAAATTGCAAAATATGGAACGCCAACAACAAAACGTATTTATGCCGATTGGACAAAACCCAATGCTAATGGATGGAAATCAGTTTTATTAGAACATGCCATTACCCCTATTCAACAATATAGCTATACTGTAGGCAAGAACTCATCTGATTCTGCGATGATTATTGATGCTATGGATTTATTGTATTCTGACAAAGTAGATGGTTTTTGCATTGTATCAAGCGATAGCGATTTTACAAGATTAGCTATACGTCTAAGAGAATCTGGAATGAAAGTCATAGGAATTGGAGAGAAAAAAACACCCAATTCATTCATTGTTGCTTGTGACCGATTTATTTATATTGAAGTTTTAGATGGTGCTATCAATAAAAAAATAAAAAAACGACCTACTGCAACTATAACAAATGAAACTAAAAAGCCGGTTGACCCGAGCGCTATCGAACAGGCGCAGCAAAAAGAGATAGAAAAGGAAGCTCCTAACAAAATAGACAATCAAACCATAGAACTTATCGAAGACACACTCGAAGCTATAGGTGATGATGATGGCTGGGCATTTCTAGGCGATGTAGGTAACCTCATCGTAAAGAAAAAACCCGAATTTGACCCCCGAAATTATGGTTTTGCAAAACTAACTCCCATGTTAAAATCACTTACCGATATTCTCGAAATTGACGAAAGAGAATCGGACAAAAAAGGAATCAAACATGTTTTTGTACGATTACGATTCAGTTAATAAATATCAACCAAACATGCAACTCGTTTTCGCCTCAAACAACATAAACAAAATCCTCGAAATACAAAGTATGCTTCCCAAAAGCATCCAAATAATAAGTCTTGATGAAATTAATTGTTTCGAAGAAATACCTGAAACTTCAAACACCATTGAAGGAAATGCCAAAATAAAAGCGGATTACATTACATCCAAATATGGTTTAGATTGCTTTGCCGATGACACAGGACTCGAAGTAGAAGCTCTAAATGGCGAACCAGGTGTTTACTCTGCTCGTTATGCTGGCGAACAATGCAATTCACAAGACAACATGAATAAACTCTTAGCAGCATTGGATAATAACCCCAACCGAAATGCCCAATTCAAAACTGTTATAGCTCTCAATCTAAACGGAGAACAACACCTTTTTACCGGAATTGCTAAAGGAAAAATTACAATCGAAAAATCTGGAAATGAAGGTTTTGGATATGACCCTATTTTTCAACCCTTGGGTTTTTCTGAAACATTTGCTGAACTTTCTCTTGAGCAAAAAAACCAAATTAGCCATCGCGGAAAAGCAACAAAAAAATTGATTGATTTTCTGAAAATAAAATAAAAATTGGAGTTCTCTGACTAAATTTAACTATGAAATTCCAAATCTAACCCCTAAGCTTCGGGACTGAAACCTAAAATTCTGATAATCAAATAATAATAAAACAACAAATCTAAATTTTCCGTTAGATAATGTCGTTTTTTAACTGTACTTTTGCACCAAATTTTAAAAACACATATGAATAAATTTGAACAATTAGGATTGAGTGAATCGCTACAACGTGCGATTATCGATCTAGGATTTGAGAATCCGACCGAAGTACAGGAGAAAGCGATTCCCCTATTATTGGAACAAGACACAGATTTAGTTGCGTTGGCTCAGACAGGGACAGGGAAAACGGCAGCTTTTGGTTTTCCAGTCATTCAAAAAATTGATGCCAACAACAGAAATACACAGGCGTTAATTTTATCACCTACCCGCGAACTATGTTTGCAAATTACAAACGAACTTAAAAACTACTCAAAATACGAAAAAGGTATTAATGTAGTTGCAATTTACGGTGGTGCGAGTATTACAGAACAGGCTAGAGACATCAAAAGAGGTGCGCAAATTATTGTGGCTACTCCAGGTAGAATGCAAGACATGATTAACAGAGGATTGGTCAACATTTCTCAAATTAATTATTGTATTCTTGACGAAGCAGATGAAATGTTAAACATGGGCTTCTACGAAGACATTGTAAACATCTTATCGACTACGCCAGACGAAAAAAGCACATGGTTATTCTCGGCTACAATGCCTGCAGAGGTGGCTAGAATTGGAAAACAATTTATGACCAACCCAGTAGAAATTACTGTTGGAACTAAAAATTCAGGTTCAGCAACGGTTTCACACGAATTTTACTTGGTCAATGCTCGTGATCGTTACGAAGCTTTAAAACGTTTAGCAGATGCGAATCCAGACATTTTCTCAGTAGTTTTTTGTAGAACAAAACGTGATACACAAGCTGTTGCCGAAAAATTAATCGAAGACGGATATAGCGCTGCTGCATTGCATGGCGATTTATCTCAAGCGCAACGTGATGGTGTGATGAAATCTTTTAGAGGCCGCCAAATCCAAATGCTTGTAGCTACCGATGTAGCTGCCCGTGGAATTGATGTGGATAACATTACTCACGTAGTAAATTATCAATTACCAGACGAAATCGAAACCTACAATCACCGTTCTGGCCGTACTGGTCGTGCTGGAAAATTGGGAACTTCAATTGTTATTGTAACAAAAAGTGAAATTCGCAAGATTTCTTCAATAGAAAGAATCATCAAACAAAAATTCGAAGAAAAAACAATTCCTTCCGGAATCGAAATCTGCGAAATCCAATTGTTGCACCTTGCTAACAAAATTAAAGACACAGAAGTTGATCACGAAATCGACAACTATCTACCTGCTATCAATAGCGTTCTAGAAGGTTTATCAAAAGAAGAGTTGATTAAGAAAATGGTATCGGTTGAATTCAATCGTTTTATTGCTTATTACAAAAAAAACAGGGATATTTCTAACCAATCTTCAGGTTCTGAAAGAAGGGAACGTGATGATAGAGGTGAATCAAGAGAAGGTAATAATAACAATGGGGCAACTCGATATTTCGTAAACATAGGCTCTAGAGATAATTTCGACTGGATGCAATTGAAAGATTATTTAAAAGAAACTTTAGATCTAGGCCGTGATGATGTATTCAAGGTAGATGTAAAAGAAGGTTTCTCTTTCTTTAACACCGATCCAGAACATACTGATAAAGTAATGGACATATTAAACAACGTTCAATTAGAAGGACGTCGTATCAATGTTGAAATTTCTAAAAACGATGGTGGCGGAAGACGCGATCACAACGGAAGAAGCTCTGGTGGTGGTTTTGGTGGAGGTCGTTCAGGTGGTGATAGAGGTTCAGCTCCAAGAAGAGAAGGAAGTTTTGCCCCAAGACGTGAAGGTTCTGGTGGCGGATTTAGAAGCGACAGAAGTTCAGCTCCACGTGAAGGTGGTTTTGGACCAAGAAGTAGTTCAGCTCCAAGAACGGGCGGTTTCTCTGATAGAGCTCCAAGATCTTCAGATGCTCCAAGACGTGATGGTGGTTCGTCAGAAAGACCAGCAAGACGTTCAGAAGGTTCAACTGACGCTCCAAGAGAAAAAAGACCAAGAAGAAGTTAAGAAAAATTGCAGTTTGTCCCGAGGCTTCGGGACTGTTAATTTTCTTATAATAAATTTGAAACTACAAAATACTTAATACCGTTTTTATTACTTTTAAAGTTTTAAAATAAGATATGAGATATTTTGTAGTTTTTTTATTTACAATTCTTTCCTTTTCAGTATTTTCACAAAGTTTAGACCCTAATCCAAAAGTTTCTGGTATTATACTTAATATCAATACCCAAGCTCCCATAAGCAATGTTAATATCATCAATGTTAACAAAATGAAAGGAACAACAACCGATGAAAAAGGTTTTTTTGAAATTTCGGTTACAGCAAACGACACGCTTCACATTACAATATTGGGCTTTCAATCTATAAAAGTCAAAGTGACCAATGACTGGATTAAAAATAAAACCACGAATATCTACTTAACTGAAAAAGCCTATGCTTTGGAAGAAGTAATTATTAGGCGATTTAAATTGACTGGATTTTTAGAAATTGACACCAAATTATTTCCAGATAAAAACAATTATCGGTATAGCATATCTGGTTTGACCCAAGGTTATGAAACTGGCGAAAACTCCCCAAATGCTTTGGAAAAAATTGTAGGTTCCCTTTTTAATCCTTCTGATAAACTCTATAATTTTTTTGGCAAAAGAACCAATGAACTCAAGAGGCTTAAGGAAATGAAAAAGGATGACACCGTTAGAAATTTACTCGAAACCAAATTTGATAGAGAAACCATTTCAGTTTTATTAGGAATAGATAAAAATGAAATTGCCGAAATCTTAGAACGCTGTAATTACTCCGAATCCTTTGTGAAAACTGCTAATGATTTACAAGTATTAGATGCTATTAGCGCGTGTTACGAAGAGTACAAAGTATTAAAAAGAAAGTAATGACTAGTGTCCTAAATAATCGATACAGATTATGCCGATAGGGATTATTTATTTAAATATTAAATAGACACTAATTTACCACTCTAAAATTTTATTAAAGTCATATTGCTCAGGATTATCAACATATTTTTTTGCTTTTTCATAATCAACTTCTGTTATGTAATGTAAATTAGAAAATAACAGTTTAGCCATCTCAGATTCAATATCTACCAAACGTGGTTTGATTTTACCGTCAGGTCCTTCAAGATCTTTTAGGTAAAGAGGTTTAATATCACCATTAGAATTTGCTGAAACCAAACAACCTGTTAACCCTTCAAGAAACAATTTCTTCACACCCATCGCTAAAAGTGTACATAAAGTAAGATCAAAACCTATTGGTCTGCAACAACGCAATTCGTAGCCCATTTCTACTGGTCTACTTTTCACATCTATATTCATCGATTTTAACTTTTGTTGCAATAACATATTAAAAATATGTGATTTGCTAACGTTTCCTAATTCTGGATGCCCATGGTCATCATAAGTAAAGTTAATTCCAGAATTATTTATTTCGTTATCATCCATAAAATGAAAAACACCCTCACTAATAATTACAACTCCGTAGGGTATGTTTTCTATTTTTCTTTTTATAATTGAAGACACTAACATTCGAGTAATTTTCTCGAAAGTAACACTAGTTTTATTGAACATTTCTGGAATGATTACCATAGGAAAATGACAACTCATTCCTATCCCAAATGCAAGATGACCTGCTTCTCGCCCCATGGTTGATAGCACAAACCAATTTTCACTGGTTCTTGCATCTTCATATATGGTATTCCCTATTCGAACTCCCTCATCTTTGGCAGAATGAAAACCAAATGTTGGATTTCGGTCTGGCAAAGGAAGGTCATTATCAATTGTTTTTGGAACGTGAATATTACTAACATTTATATTATTACTGGCAAGAAATTTACCAATTCGATTAGCTGTTGAAGCGGTATCATCTCCTCCAATAGTAACTAAAAGTTTTACATTATTCTTTTCGAAAAAATCTGTTTTAAACTCTTCGTCTTTGGGTTTATAACGACTCATTTTAAGAGAAGATCCTCCAAGGCTGAAAATTTTATCTGCATATTCAAAACTCAAATCTACCGTATTTGGACTATCGGTGAATAGGGTTCTATACCCCTCATGAATCCCAATTACTCGATAATTTTCTTTAATAAACACTTTGATAAGTGTACTTACCACTGCATTAATTCCGGGAGCAGGACCACCTCCACATAATATAGCTATTGAATCTTTCATATTGTTTATAAAATTTACCTAAAAACTATATCGTTATAGTTCTCGTCAAAAATATAGTAATATAGTTTAACTTACAACTTAATTTTTAAAAATAGATAGATTTTAAAAAATGAAAAAGTTTTCATTACCTATGAAATTAATTTTGAGAGGATAATAGCTCTTTAAAGAAATTACATTTCTGAATAATACCGAGCTTCTATTCTCTTAATATCCTTTATCGAACTCATAGCCCAAGCCAATCTTTTTTCAAGGATTTCTTGGTCAGATAAATGCCAATCTATATCAGAATTCTGCAATCTATTGGTCAGGTTTTGAATAATAATGGCTGCTGAAACCGAGATATTCAAACTCTCTGTAAAACCCACCATCGGAATTTTTAGATAACCATCAGCACAGGCTAAAATCTCTTCAGACAAACCATCTCTTTCTGTTCCAAAAAACAAAGCGCTAGGTTTCGAAATGTCGAAGTCATCTAGCAAACAATCATTCTCATGAGGTGTGGTGGCAATAATTTGGTAGCCTTTACTTTTCATCCTGTCTATGCAACTTGCAACACTATCAAAAGTGTTAATGTCAACCCATTTTTGAGCTCCCATGGCAATTTCCTTATCAATGCTTTTTCCATAGCGTTGCTCAATCACGTTTAATTCCTGAATACCAAAAACCTCACAGCTGCGCATTACCGCACTGGCATTGTGCATCTGAAAAACATCTTCGACCACCACTGTAAAATGTTTGGTTCGGTTTCCTAATACTTTCAAAAACTTGTTTTTACGATTTTCGGTTAGAATGTTTTCGAGAAAATGGAGATAGTCAAGGTCAATCATGTTATAAAATATATTTGCCAAAAATACTAACTATTTTCGCCACAAATTCACTAATTTTAATTTCTAATAAACAACTATTGACTTTCAGTCAATAGTTTTGGTTGGCAGACTGAAAGTCTGCATGGTTGTGATATTTTAAAAGTTTGCCACAAATTTCACAAATTAGCGCGAATTAATTTGTGAAATTTACGGCAAACTTTTTGGAACCTGAAAGGAAAATGCACTAAAAGTGCATAGTTTTAAATTATTTTTGAGATCAATAAAAAATTCGTGAATTCGTGGCAAATAAAGTAAACTCAAAAAAGAAACTCGTTGTTTTATCAGGAGCCGGAATCAGTGCCGAAAGTGGTATTAAAACCTTTCGCGACAGCGACGGACTTTGGGAAGGACACAATGTGTTGGATGTGGCAACTCCCGAGGGGTGGAAAAAAAATCCCGAATTAGTTTTGGACTTCTATAATAAACGTCGGCGTCAATTACATGAAGTACAACCCAATCGTGGTCATGAAATTTTGGCGGCATTAGAAAATGATTTTGAAGTGTCAATAATCACACAAAACGTCGATAACTTACACGAAAAATCAGGAAGTAGCTCCGTTTTACATCTTCATGGCGAATTGTTAAAAGTGCGAAGTATCTCTAACCCAAACTATATCCTGGATTGGTATACTGATTTAATTTTAGGCGATTTAGATACAAACGGAAATCAATTGCGCCCTAATATTGTTTGGTTTGGCGAAGAAGTGCCAGCATTAGACAAAGCGGTAAGCATTGTTCAAAATGCAGATTATTTGATAATCATTGGCACCTCTTTACAGGTTTATCCTGCGGCTAGTTTGATGCATTATGCCAAAGCAACTATTCCTGTTTTTTACATTGATCCAAAACCCGCAACGATGTACGATTTACCAAATGAGATAAAAGTGATTGCTACAACAGGTTCAAAAGGAATGGAAATTGTTCAAAAAGAACTGAAGAAATTACAATAGCAATTTCAATGACAATAATCCGTTGACTTAAACTAGCTTATATATTCAAAATAAAGTGAAACGCCTTTCAAGAATATAAAATCTATGACTCTATGTGGTTAAAAATTAAATAATTTTGAATTACACTCAACGGGTTAACAATGGTAATTTCTGAAATCAACTTCAATTTTTAAATCTGAAATCTGAAATCTAAAATCTGAAATGCTATCTTTGCACTTTATAAATAAACACCAACAATGACTACATTAAACGAATTAAACGCCGTTTCTCCAATAGACGGTCGATACAGAAGCAAAACCAGTTCACTTTCAAAATTCTTCTCTGAAGAAGCTTTAATTAAATACCGCGTATTGGTTGAAATTGAATATTTTATTGCGCTTTGCGAACTACCGTTACCGCAACTAAAGGGAGTAAATCCAAATTTATTCGAAAGTTTACGCAACATTTATAAAAACTTTTCTACCGAAGATGCCCTTTGGATCAAAGAAACAGAAAAAGTAACCAACCACGATGTAAAAGCGGTGGAATACTTTATCAAAGATGCTTTCGAGAAAATGGGTTTGTCTCCATATAAAGAGTTTATTCATTTTGGATTGACATCACAGGACATCAACAACACCGCCATTCCGCTTTCGACCAAAGATGCTTTCGAGAAAGTATATATGCCTTCATTAATTGGATTGACTTCAAAGTTAAAAGATTTGAGTGTAGAATGGAAATCCGTTCCTATGCTAGCCAGAACCCACGGACAACCCGCCTCGCCTACTCGTTTGGGTAAGGAAATTGGTGTTTTTGTAGAACGCCTAGAAGAACAAATGCGTTTGTTATTCAACATTCCGTTTGCTGGAAAATTTGGAGGAGCAACAGGAAATTATAATGCGCATCATGTGGCCTATCCACAAATTGACTGGAGAAAATTTGGGGGAGATTTTGTAGAAGACAACCTTGGATTACACCATTCTTTTCCGACAACACAAATCGAACATTACGATCATTTTGCTGCCTTTTTTGATGCTTTAAAAAGAATCAACACCATTGTAATTGATTTAGATCGAGATATTTGGACGTATGTTTCCATGGACTATTTCAAACAAAAAATCAAAGCGGGAGAAATTGGTTCTTCGGCAATGCCACACAAAGTAAACCCTATAGATTTTGAAAATTCAGAAGGAAATTTAGGAATAGCAAATGCCATTTTCGAACATCTTTCGGCTAAACTACCCCTCTCCAGATTACAACGCGATTTGACGGACAGTACCGTTTTAAGAAATATTGGCGTTCCTATTGGACACACTTTGATTGCTTTTGAAGCTACTTTAAAAGGCTTGAACAAACTCCTTTTAAACGAACCAAAATTCCATGAGGATTTAGAAAAAAACTGGGCGGTGGTTGCCGAGGCGATACAAACTATTTTGCGTCGGGAAGCCTATCCAAATCCTTATGAAGCCTTGAAAGGTTTGACAAGAACGAATGAAGCCATTGACAAAAAAGCAATTCATAATTTTATTGCGACCCTTGACGTTTCGGCTGAAATTAAAGCGGAATTAATGCAAATTACACCAAGTA
>NZ_JBJXDQ010000176.1:0-26854 GCF_046155325.1 Flavobacterium sp. | reverse complement strand
ATTGGAGCATCACCATACATTATTATTCCTGCCCAAGAACCAGGCAAACCAGATTTCTCGGTGCAAACAATCGGATCCGTAGCTGTCCCTTCCATTATTAATTTTCCTCCTTTTAAAACCACTATTGCATCATTTCCACCAAAACTGGCATCTGCTGTAATAGTAGTCCCTGCTTCAAAAGAGATTGTTACACCAGCTGGGATT
This sequence comes from Flavobacterium sp., assembly GCF_046155325.1. Taxonomy (GTDB): domain Bacteria; phylum Bacteroidota; class Bacteroidia; order Flavobacteriales; family Flavobacteriaceae; genus Flavobacterium. The sequence goes on along the minus strand of NZ_JBJXDQ010000176.1, from coordinate 26,650 downwards.
TTAACATAACCATTTAAAGTATAGTTTCCATAAGCATAAGCCTTGCTTACTTGAACATCTGCATTACTGATTTCACCTACAACAGGTACTTTTACAACAGTATCTTCTTCACTACTTGAACAAGAATTTAAAAAAAGACTCAAAAGTCCAGCTAAAGCTAAAAATTTATTTTTCATTATATTTTGTTTTGATTTTTAATTAATACAAAATTAGTCTGATAATAATATCTAAAAGTTATGCAATTGTTACCATTACCACAATAAAGGTTACCAAAACGTTATGAATAAGTAGTTATGATTTCTCACAACAAAGCCCTAGTGTGAATAGGGCTTTGTTGTGATTATTTAATAAAACAATTAGAATGTATATCCTAAATTAAATGAAAATCCAACGCCTCTTTTAAAGCTTTTAACCGTTAAATCTTCTTCGGTTATCAGTACTTTACTTTCTTCACCAAGTTTAATTCTGTACACAGGATCTAAAATATTATCAACGCCTAATTTTAAATCCCAATTTTTACCTACTTTACTTGCCCAAACAAAGTCTAATTTATTGAATGATTGTTCATAATAATGATCCAAACCTGCAGTACCAACTGCATATATACGTTTACCATATACATTATAAACAAAGGTGATAGTGTTAGTCCAATCTTTGTTAAACTCGAAGTCATATTTTAGATCTGTATTTATTAACCATGGTGATGCTCCTTGTAAAGCACGATCAGGATTAGTTTCTAGAGCATTATCTTTTGCAATCGTAACTTTAGACTGCATTAATGAAGTATTGAATCCCAAAGAAAATTGAGACAAAGCATTTGAAATACGCTCTAATTGCAAATTAAACTCAAATTCTGCTCCCACTAAAAATGCTTTTTCAGAATTATCAAATGTGATTATTTGCCCACCGCTACCAGCAGTTGGTTGAAAGATTCTTTCTATTGGGTTTTGAATTATTTTAGAAAAAGCTGTTACTGCAAACAATTCTTTATTTGTTGGAAATAACTCGTATTTCAAATCAAAATTATAATTATCACTATTAATTACGTCCTTGTTACCATTAACAATGGTTCCATCTAAATTAACATATTCCACAGGAATCGCTTCCATTAATACTGGCCTTGTTATCGATTTAGACGCAGCAAAACGTAAATTAGATTTGTCATTTACTTTAAATTTAGCATTTAAAGTAGGTAAAATGTCTAATTTAGTAATTGTCTTTTTAAGGTAAGCACTTGGCAATGTTTGACCTAATTCACGATATTTTGTTTCTCTTATTGTTTGTTCAGCTCTAGTTCCAAAATTAAGTTCTAATTTTTCTGAAAGTCTAAAGAAAAAATCTATATAACCTGCATTGACATTTTCAGATAATTTGGTCTTATAGCTTTCAGCTGATCCTTCTCTATATGTGAATTTGTAATTTAAAATTTCATTGGCAAAAGTTGCATCTGGTGTATTAGTTAATACAGATACTTGACCCGACCCACCGCCTAAACGATTTGAAACCAAAAACCTAAATACTGATTCAACATTATTCATGTAGCCATTGTACCCAGCTGTAAATTTGTGAGCTTTGGTAAAATCTTCATTCCCAAATTTCCAACTGTATTCTAACAATCCAGCTATATGACTTTTACCATCAACATCAAAATATTGTCTAAATATGTTATTCCCTTCATAATTAATTAAGGTAGTTTGATCATCTGTTTTTACGCCTTTAAATGATTTTCGGTCTGGTTGTTCAAATTTATTTTTGGTGAACGAAACAGCTCCTTTAAGGTTATGCTTTTCATTTGAAGTTAATTTGTAATTTGCTTGTAGTTGGGTATTTAAATAATCTGTTTTTTCAAGTTGATTTAATCTGATGAAACCATTATTTGTTGGCGCACCATTAGTATATCCCTCTTGATTTTGAATCATGTTTTCGGTAGATTTTAAATAAAAGGTGTTTGAAGTTAAATCCAATCTAGTTGTTTTGAAATTTAATGTAACCAATGCCGAAGTATTCGAACTATACTTGAATTGTTCATTTTTCAAATCATTATCATAATTTCCTTGACCTATATTAAAAAACCGATCAACCCCATCGCGATACTGATATTTGTTTTCGAAATTTAATGACAATAAATATTGGAAAATATGGTTCTTTTTACCAACATTGAATTTTTCTGAATGCAAGATTCCAATTGAAGTATTCAAAGGTGATTTGGTTTCTTCAACATTGAAACCAGAATCAAAACCTGTTAATGCTTCATTAATTGATAATGTTTTGTTTGACGGAACTTTTCCGAACTCCGATGGCAATTGACGTTCTTCACCAGAAAAACCAAAAAAGTCTTTGGTTGAGTTTGCATCAGATGAAATAAGGAATTTTTTTAAATTGTTATTCGTTGTAAAACTAGTTCCAAAACTAATTTTGGTCATTTTTTTTCCCGCTCTTGAAGTAACAATGTTAAAAGTAGCTCCAGCAAAATCACCGTAAATATTTGGATTAAAAGTTTTAAAAGTCTCTAAAACACTAACAATATCAGTAGGAAAAATATCTAAGGGAATAATTTTTTTAAACGGATTATTTGAAGGTACTGCCAAGTCATTTATCAATAAATTGTTATACCGATCCTCAAGTCCTCTAACAAAAAGGCCTCTGCCATCAACTTTTGTAATTCCTGATATTTTGGTCAAACCATCTTCAACATCACTAACTCCTTTTCGAGCCATTTCTTGCGCACCGATACTTTGTTTAAAAACAACTGCATTTTTCTGGTCTAATAAAATAGCCGTTTCTTTTTCTCTATTTTTTGAAGCTCCTTGAACAACAACATCTTGTAGTTTATAACTACCAGAGCCTAATGCCTTATTTACAACTATAGTCTCACCTGCTTTAACAGTTATTGGCATTTCAATTGTCTCATAACCCACAAAACTATATTGTAGAACGTAATTTCCGACTGGAACATTAATCTGGTATTTCCCTTCGGCATCAGAATTAGTCGCTATTTTTTTGTTTTTTAGAATAATATTAACAAAAGGTAAAGGAGCATTGCTGAAGTCTTTGTCGGTCACAATCCCTTTGATAGTGCCTTTTTCTTGAGAAAAAGAAAGCGCAGAAACCAATAAAGCAATAAATAATAATCTAAGTTTCATTTTAATAGTATTTAATTTTTGCAAAGAACCCTCGCTTTTGTAAATAAAAAGTTAACTAAACATTACCATTTAAGATTTTAATATTATCAAATTGTTATCTTATTTAAATTAGTGCTTATCAATTTTAATACCTTTGTTTTATTGCTACATTTACCATCGGTTTAAATGATTTCATATCAAAATGATGTGAATTTTAAGTAATTATATATTATGAGCAAAAAAACAACAAAGATTTTACTGGTTGACGATGAACCGGATATATTGGAAATTGTAAGCTACAATCTCGTTCAAGAAGGTTTTGAAATTTTTACAGCATCTAATGGAAAAGAAGCGATATTAAAAGCCATAAAGGAAATTCCAGATCTTATTATAATGGATGTTATGATGCCCGAAATGGATGGCATGGAAGCCTGTGAAAATATTAGAAGAATTCCAGCTTTAAACCATGTAATCATTGCATTCTTAACAGCGAGAAACGAAGACTATTCACAATTAGCCGGCTTTGATGCAGGAGCTGATGATTATATTACAAAACCGATAAAACCAAAATTATTAGTCAGTAAAGTACGTGCCTTATTACGTAGAATAAAAGATCAAGACAAAAATAGCGAAACCATAAATATTCAAGGAATCGAAATAAATCGTGAAGAATACAAAATCATTAAAGACGATATAGTGATTGCTTTGCCTCGAAAAGAATTTGAATTATTTTACTTATTAGCATCAAAACCAGGAAAAGTATTTAAGCGAGAAGAAATCTTAGAAAAAGTATGGGGAAATGATGTTGTTGTCGGTGGAAGAACAATTGATGTTCACATTCGAAAATTACGAGAAAAAATTGGAGATCGATATTTTAAAACAATTAAAGGAGTTGGTTATAAATTTGAAGTGTAATTTTATTTAAATTTGCATCTTTAACTTACTTTATAATGAAAATTAACTTCAAAAATACCTATAAATTTGCCGTAATTTCGGCTTTATATATTAGTATTTTTAGCTGTTTCTTTTGTGGAATTTTACTAAAATTAATATTCAAAACACCATTAAACAACCTCATACTTTTTGTGGTAGTTTTTGGTTTCCTAATCTATATATTTTCATTTTTTGTTATTCAATATCGAGTAGAACGATTTATTTATCGAAGAGTAAAAAAAATATATGACGATATTTCGCTTTTAGAATCCAGTACTCTCATCAACAAACCCATAACCACTGATATGGAAGCCCTAACGAGTGAGGTCAAAAAATTTGCCACCAATAAGAAACTAGAAATCGAAATGCTCAAGGTTCGAGAGGCGTACCGAAGAGAGTTTCTTGGAAACGTATCTCACGAACTAAAAACCCCATTATTTACAGTTCAAGGTTATATTTCTACCCTGCTTGATGGCGCAATGGAAAACAAAACTATTCGAAAAAAATATTTAAAACGAGCCGAAAAAGGAGTCGAACGACTCATATACATCGTAGAAGATTTAGACATGATTACCAAACTAGAAGTTGGTGATTTAAACTTAGAAATCACACCATTTGACATTGTAAAATTGGTTCGAAATGTGTTTGAATTATTAGAGTTGAAAGCCGACAAAAAGAATATTACTTTAGCTTTTAGTAATTATCATATTCAACCTGTTTTTGTGATTGGTGACCAAGATAAAATTCAACAAATGGTTGAAAATTTGATTGTTAATTCTATCAAATACGGTAAAGATGGCGGAATGACTCAAGTAAGTGTAAAAGACTTGACGGCAAATAAAGTTTTAATTCAGATAACTGATGACGGTGAAGGAATTGAAAAACAACATATACCTAGACTTTTTGAACGGTTTTTTAGAGTAAATAAAAGTGGTTCTCGAAACGAGGGAGGTTCTGGGTTAGGACTCGCTATTGTAAAACACATTATTGAAGCTCACGACGAAAAAATATATGTAGAAAGTGAATTTGGCGTTGGCACAGAATTTTCGTTTACCTTAAAAAAAGCATAAGTTTTTTTTTAAAAAATAACCAACTCACATAATTGATTATCAAGTTTTTAAAATTAAAAAAACCTAAAATTTACAAACCAAACATAGGCTTAACAATTATTGTTAATTAGATAATATTGACTTAACATTAACTTAACATTAAGATTTCATCTTTGCACCATAAAATTAATCAATACATTAAAAAGATGAAAAAAATTATTTTAGCGCTTCTGCTTCTAAGCGTATTTATTACAAAAGCTCAAGAGATAGATAAAAATAAAATTTCAATAGAAGTTATACGAATTTTTGACTCCATCAACAAAGAAAAACAAGCTGAAAAAAGCAAACTTGAAAAAGAATTGTGGTATAACAAAATCGGATTACGAGGTTATGTTCAAGTAAGATATAATGGTTTGTTTTCAACGAACGACAAAGTGGCATGTGATCAATGTGATAAATCTTGGGGAACTACTTCAACAGCCTTAGATGCAAAATCCAATAATGGCTTTTTTATAAGACGAGCCCGAATGATTTTTTCTGGACAAGTACATCCTAATGTATATATTTATATTCAACCGGACTTTGCTAGTTCACCATCAACAGGAGCGAATCATTTTGCACAACTTAGAGACGCTTATTTTGATTTGTCTATTGACAAAAAAAGAGAATATCGATTTAGGGTTGGACAAAGTAAAGTGCCTTATGGCTTTGAAAATATGCAATCAAGTCAAAACAGATTAAGCTTAGATAGAAATGATGCATTGAATAGTGCAGTAGCGAATGAACGTGATTTAGGCGTTTTCTTTTATTGGGCACCCGAAAAGATAAGAGAACGTTTTGCTATGCTTATTAAAGATGGATTTAAAGGTTCAGGAGATTACGGGGTTTTTGCATTTGGTGTCTATAACGGACAAACAGCCAATAGATCCGAAGCTAACAGGAATTCACATATTGTGACTAGAATTAGTTATCCATTTGTAATTGGAAGTCAAATAATTGAGCCAGGTTTACAAGCATATTCAGGAAAATGGGCTATGTCAAGTACAGATATTGCAACAGCGTCTTCATTAGATAAAAATTATTTAACAGATCAAAGGGTTGCTGCATCATTTATATTGTATCCAAAACCATTCGGTGTTCAGGCAGAGTATAACTTTGGTAAAGGCCCACGTTATGATAAGGTTAACAATTTAGTTGATGTTTCTAGTTTAGAAGGTGGTTATGTAACTTTGAACTATAAATTAGATTTGCCAAATCATAAATATTTGTATCCTTTTGCTAAGTTTCAATATTATGACGGTGGTAAAAAATTTGAAAAAGATGCTCGAAGTTATGTGGTTAGAGAATATGAATTAGGGTTAGAGTGGCAGCCATTCAAGGCTTTTGAATTAGTAGCAGAATGGGTCATATCAGATAGAACATTTGAAGATAGCGCACTCAAAAACAACAGACAACAAGGGAATTTATTGAGATTACAAGCACAATTTAACTTTTAAGAATAAAATATAAACATTAAATTTAAAAAATGAAAGCAACAAAATTTAAAATCACAGCTGTATTAGTAGTCATTATGGCTATTGGATTTTCGTTTACAACCTTAAATAAAATAACTATCAAAGGTTCGGATACAATGGTAATTTTATCACAACAATGGGCAGAAGCTTACATGAAAAAACATCCAGAAACTACAATTCAAGTAACCGGTGGTGGCTCTGGGGTTGGAATAGCTGCTCTAATTAATGGCTCAACCGAAATTGCAAACTCAAGCCGTCCGATAAAACCTGCTGAGCTAGAAAAAATTAAAGCAAAATACAATAAAAACAGCATTGAAATTGCCTGTGCCAAAGACGGTTTGTCTGTTTTTTTAAACAAAGGAAATACTGTTTCCGAATTAACTGTTGAACAAATAGGGGCTATCTTTTCAGGAAAAATTACAAACTGGAAAAAAGTTGGTGGAGCAGATGCGGAAATTCAATTGTATGGTAGAGAAAGTAGTTCAGGTACTTTTGAATTTTTTAAAGAACATGTTGTTAAAACAGATTTTTCACCATCATGCCAGACTTTACCTGGAACTGCAGCTATTGTAAATGCAGTCAAAAAAGACAAATATAGCATCGGATACGGTGGTGCTGCATATGCAGAAGACGTTAAAGATTGCAAAGTAAAAAAAGATGCTAAAAGCAAAGGTGTATTACCAACAGAAGCAACAGTACGTAATAAAACGTATCCAATATCAAGATATTTATACATGTACATGAAATCAAAACCAACCGGAGAAACAAAAAAATTCATCGATTGGATATTAAGTTCAGAAGGACAAAAAATGATTGTAACAGTTGGTTATTTTCCTGTAAAATAATATAATTAGTTATTGAATACTTAATTCAAATTCATGAATCCATTACTTCAAGAAAAAAATAATTTTACCAAAGAAAGCCTGAAAAAACAATTCAGGCTTTCGGAGTTTCTAGCAGAAAAAATTATTTCGACCGTTGCATTTATATCTATTAGTATCATTGTTTTGATATTTGTTTTTGTTTTTAAAGAATCATTGCCATTATTTAACTTTAGTAATACTGCAAAAGAAAAAATTGAAACCGTAACAAATACAGGTGCCAAAGCTGAAACTTACGGCGAAACAGAAACCACAACTACAACAGAAATTGCTCCTGAAACCTATGGATCTCCTACTGAAGATCTAGCGCCTGAAAGTTATGAAACTAAAACAGATGATTTAAATCCAGTATCGGAAGAGACTAGTTCAAATGAACCTGAAACCTATGGTGTGGCTACTGAAGATTTAAGCGTGGACACAAAAGAAAATCAAGGAACAAATCTTGACGATAAAAGCTATACAAACAATGAAGGATCCAATAAAACATGGAGTACTTTTTTTACTTCTGAATGGGTTCCTGTATCGGATAATCCACGTTTCGGATTACTCGGGTTACTTATAGGAACTTTAAAGGTGACTCTAATTGCCATGCTATTTGCTGGCCCATTAGCTGTATTAGCTGCACTTTATACTTCTTGTTTTGCCTCCAAAAGAAGGAAAGAAATTATTAAACCTATTATAGAAATGCTCGCTGCTTTTCCATCGGTTGTAATTGGTTTTTTTGCCTTAATGGTTTTAGCTACTTTTTTTCAAGATGTATTTGGATATGACTCTAGATTAAATGCTTTTATTGGTGGAATTGCCATGGCTCTGGCCGCGATTCCAATTATTTATACCATTGCCGAAGACGCCCTTACAGCAGTGCCAAACACTTTTACTGAAGCAAGTTTAGCTCTCGGTGCGAGTAAATGGCAAACCGCATTTTTTGTGACATTACCAGCCGCAACTCCAGGAATTTTTGCAGCATTACTTTTAGGAGTTGGACGGGTTTTTGGCGAAACAATGATAGCTTTAATGGCTACTGGAAACGCCGCTTTATTATCATCAAATCCTTTTGAAAGTGTTCGGACATTTGCCGCAACAATAGGTTCTGAAATGGCTGAAACCGTTTTTGGAGAAACCCATTATAGTGTTTTATTTTTTATAGGATCACTCCTTTTCATTTTTTCTTTTGCCTTAAATGCGATTGCAGAATTCTATGTAAAAGGTAAATTAATCAAAAAATTTCAAGGTAAATAAAAATGAAAAAAAACACAAAAGTAGTATCCTCTGATTTTTTTTCTAACAAAAAACAAGGAATAGATATAAAATCAAAACTAATAATCGGAACTACTCAAGTAGCTGTATTGCTAATAATTAGCATTCTTTTTGTAATATTAGGAATCATTATTTATGAAGGTCGAGAGAAATTTTCATGGGAATTTATCAGTTCATTTCCAATAAATGGAATGACAGAAGGCGGGATATTTCCAGCCTTGATAGGTACTTTTATTTTGGTGGTTGTTATGTCTATTGCAGCAGTGCCTTTTGGAACAATAACAGCCCTTTATTTGACAGAATATGCCAAAGAAAATTCTAAAATTGCGGCAGCTGTTCGCTTTTCTGTTCGAACTTTAGCCGTAGTACCTTCTATAATATTTGGACTTTTTGGACTTGGTTTTTTCATTCAGTTTTTAGGAACCGGAATGGACAAAACCTTTTTCGGCGGCGAATTGCATTGGGGACAACCCAATATTCTATGGGCAAGTCTTACAATGTCATTATTAACATTACCCGTAATTATAGTTTCTGTAGAAGAAGCTTTAAAAACAATTCCAAGAGAGTTGCGTGAAGCCAGTTTAGCATTAGGTGCTACCAAGTGGCAAACCATAAAAAACGTAGTGCTACCTGGATCAGTTTCAGGAATTATGACAGGAACGATTCTCGCAGTAAGTAGAGGCGCTGGCGAAGTAGCACCCATTTTATTTACCGGAGCAGCCTATTATTTAGCGACTTTGCCAGAATCTTTGAGCGATCAATTTATGAATTTAGGATATCATATTTACATCATGTCGACACAGTCGTCAGATGTTGAGAAAACCATGCCTATTCAGTTTGCAACGACTTTAGTATTATTAATATTGACCTTATCACTAAACCTTGTTGCCGTTATTATTAGATCTCGAATTAGACGTAGAGCAAAATAATTTAGAGATCAAAAACAACTAATTTTTTAGACCTAATAGAATTAAAATGAAAGATTCAAAAATAGAAGTTAAAGATTTATCCTTATACTATGGAGAAAAAAAGGCATTAAAAGAAATTTCACTAGAGATACCCCGCAACAAAGTTACCGCTTTGATTGGCCCTTCAGGTTGTGGAAAATCAACTTTTTTAAGATGTATAAATAGAATGAATGATTTGATCCCAGAAGTAAAAATTACTGGGCAAATGCTGGTTGAAGGTGTTGATATTTATGATAAAAATGTAGACGTTGTTAATATTAGAAAAAAAATTGGAATGGTTTTTCAAAAATCAAATCCTTTTCCAAAATCTATTTATGAAAACATTGCTTATGGCCCAAAAATCAATGGCATTAAAAACAAAACACAATTAGACGAAATAGTAGAAACATCTTTGCGACAAGCCGCAATATGGGAAGAGGTTAAAGATAGATTAGGTGATTCAGCTTTAGGCCTTTCTGGCGGACAACAACAACGTTTGTGCATAGCCAGAACCTTGGCAGTCAGTCCAGATATTATTTTGATGGATGAACCAGCGAGTGCATTAGACCCAATTTCTACTTCAAAAATTGAAGAATTAGTACACCAGTTAAAGGAACAATACACTATTATTATTGTCACTCATAATATGCAACAAGCGGCAAGAACCAGCGATTACACCGCTTTTTTCTATCTGGGGGAATTAATAGAAATTGGCAAAACAAATACTATATTTACAAAACCAATACAAAAACAAACCGAAGATTATATTACTGGTAGATTTGGTTAACAATTTTTAAAATAAAAAATATGACAACCCGTTTTGAAATTGAATTAGAAAAATTAAAAGAGATTATTACTAAAATTGGCGCTTTGGCCGAGACACAAGTGGGCGAAGCGGTAAAAGCAATTTTATCAGAACCTATAGAGGGTAAAGAAGTTAAAAAAACAGAGCAAAAAATAGACAAACTGGATGTGAAAATTGATGAAATTTGTCAGACTATCTTTGCCTTACAGCAACCTGTGGCTTCTGATTTGAGATTTATTATGTCGGCGATGCAAATTAGTAATGAGATTGAAAGAGTTGGTGATTTGTCAATGAGTATCATCAAAAAAACCAAAAGCATTAAGGACAAACATGATTTGATTGCTAAGTTTGAAATTAGTGGGCTAGCGCGTGAAGTTGAACTTATAATTACTAAAACTAATACTTGTTTTTTAACAAAAGAAGAAAATAGTATTAACGAAATTTTTGTTTCCAATAGAGCCATTAAGAACAAAACTGATGTTGCTGTTCATGCAATTATTAATGAAATGAAGTCTAATCCCAAAGTTGTAGTATCGGGAACTAACTTGGTTTTAGCATTGAAACATTTAGAACGTATTTCTGAACATTGTACCAATATAGCAGAGTCGATTTTTTTTATGATTAACGCTAAAATCATAAAACACGAGAAATTTGACGAATTAGAAGAAGAAGAATAGCCCTGTAAAATCAATTAAAAATAAGCTCTCAATTGAATATTCCCAGTATGAATGGCTTGAGAAGTTTCGCTTTTTCGCCCTTGATAATTAAAGTTTATATCCAAGAACTGAGTTAATTTTTTTTGTAATAATAGTCTCCAAGTCAAGTTTTGTCCTTTTTGTAAACCCTCGAGCATCTGAAAACCAACAGCGGAAAGTTCATCTCCCTTAAACTTATTCTGATAAAAAGAAATCTCACCGTTCAAGATTATATTCTTTTTACCTACAAAAGAAAAAGAAGTGCCAAACCTATTTTGCACTAAAGTTTCAAAACTTCCATTTTTATTTTTTTTGCTTTGTAATTCGTAAAAAACATCCCAACTGGTGCTTTTAGAAAACAAATAACTCACTTTTGGAGTCCATTGAAAGCCTCGAATATCATAGTTTTTTTGGGCAAAATTCTCTGAAACAATAGCCGTTTTAATCGTTTTTGTAAACAACCCAAACAACCAACTTTTTTGACACAAATGAGAATATTGTAACTGCAAAGAACCGTTTTTGGCTTCCTGTGAACCAAAAGATAATAAGCTCGTTGTTTTGTTTTTTAGATACGTAAAGGTGACCGAATGATTTTGTTTGCCCCGATTAAAAAACAAACTGTTCCTAAAACTAGAATTTAAACCTAGCACATTTTCGTTAACAGTGCTAAAAGGATTAAGATCAAAGTTATCTCCGTTACTCTTGATTTTTCTGTCGATTATAAAAGAGGCTTGATTGTAAAAATGAGAAAAAAACTTTTTAATACCTTTCCCATTTTGCCACTGAATGGAATTTAGTGTGACCGCTTGCGAAAATTTATTCTGATGCGTTTTTATATAAACTTGATTAGGCAAATAGATTCTAATATATTTTGCTTGATCAATAAATGGTGCAATTTCAAATTCCTGCAATTCTTGAATTCCATTAGCATTATAATCATTCCAAGTATACACCCCTTGTCCTAACTCAACTTCTAAATAAGTAAATTCCTGTTGAGGAATTGATCCTGAATTTGTCTCAAATGCTGTTGAAGATTGAATTAATTGTTTGAAAAAACGATCGTTATATAGTATTCTTGAATTTAACGAAGATTCTTTTGATTTCAAAGGATCATCATAATTCAAGGTTCTAAAATTGACATTTAGAGTTAAATCACTTTTTGTGGTTTGAATTAATTTAGATTTAAGTTGGTAGGTTTGAGAATGATTCACTCTTTGAAGATTGCTGTTGATTAGGCTGTCATTTACTCGTTTGAAATATCCTAATTCTACATATACTTTTGTACTATCTCCTCGACCTACAACAAATCCGTACTCGGAAAAACGTTGACTTAAACGCGATAATAGATTGGTGGATTTTATTTTTTCTTGATTATTTTCAAGCCTCGTACTAGAACCTATCCAATATTTTTTTTGATGAAATCGAATTTGGGATTGATTTCTAAAAAAGTTAGAAGTAGATAAGTTTGAATCACTATTTAAATAACTTCCTTGATTTTGAATATTCCATTTTTTGAATTTGAAATTCGCATTAACATTATGACGATTCCCTGAAAAGGTATTCGTATAATTTAATTTTTCAAACTGATATTCTAGCTTTCCTTTTTCAGGCAAAGCAAATTGTAAGCCTGAAACCAAAAAACTTTGATCACTAGAATCAATTGTCCCTATATTCCAATCTCTCTCAAATTCGATATTATATATACGTTCAATGGTGCTAAATTTTTTCTGGATGAATTGATAATTAGCAAAAGCATCTAATTTCCATTTTTTTGAAAACAACCGTTGCTTTGCATTTATTTTTCCTGCAAAACCCTGATTGTTAGAATCCTCTAATGAGGAGAATAAGTTTTTATCGTTATTACTGATTCCCATTTCAAAGGCAATTGTTGTTTTTTCGAAAGGATTAATTGCTCCTAAAAAGGTAGCGACCTGAATTTTTGTTGGAGCAATTAATTGAATATTGGGTTCATAGTTTCCCTGCGGAATTGCATTTATTGGCTCAATATATTCATATATTCGGCTAATACTGTTTGCATTTTTTACTACGTAATTCCCTTTGTTTGCTCCCACAAAACTGAACTTAACATTATATAATTCATCCAAAGGGTTGTTTGAATATTCGAAAAAATCAACCCCGTTAAATTGGATTTTTTTATACAATATTTTGTTATCGGAATAAGAATCTGGATAGGCTGATGGTGAAACCATTAGATTTGAATTATCACCTGCATTGGCTAAGAGTAATGCTTGTTCTTTAGAAAGACTTTGCTGTAATGGCTGATTTTTAAGATCACTTTCTGAATATAAATAACTGCTAAAACTCCATTTTTTAGATTCATGAGATCCACCTGCATAGGTAACAAATCGAGAGTAATTTCGGTCCGAATATTGATATTCAATAGCAATTCTCATTTCGGAAGTAATAGTAAAAAGCGCTGTAAATAGTATTTCTCCAGCATTATAATCAATGATGTAATCATTATTCTCTCCTCGTTTTAATAAATTGCCATTAACATACACCCTTTCTGAACCAGAGACCACTACCACATAAAGTTCTCCGTTTGTCCCCTTTAATTTATAGGGTCCTTGATTTCCTTCTTGTCCAGTAAAATTACTTTTAGCATATTGGCCTCTAACCAACGAAGCCGAAGCAAAAACATTATTCGTGTTATTTTCAGACCCAAAATCAAAATTGGTCGAAATTCCTTGTACTTTTTTGTTAAAATTTAAAAATTGGGTTTTCTTATTTTCTAAAAAAACATCTCCAGCCCTAATGGCCCATTTGTTGCTAAAAATCTCCATAAACACATTGTCAAATTGATCTAATCTTTGAGAATAACCACCGTTCTGCAAGGGAATATTGCTGTCTTGTAAAGAAGCCCTTAAACTCACTTTTTCGGATAGTTTTCCAGAAATCTGTAGGTCAAGATTTGAATTTAAAACTGCATTTTGATTATTACCAATGGTGACTCCTCTTGTAATACTGCCAGAAGTATTAAGACCCTCAAAAGGAATGGCTTTTTTAGTACTTATATTTTCAATTTTATATAAACTTTCAGTAGTAACATCGTTACTAAGCTGACGACTAGCGTCATAAATATGATACTCTTTGGTTAAAAAATCAGGAAATTTTAGATAGTGAACAGTTAGAGAATCCGATTCTAAAGGGAAGTTTTTTTTCAAAATTAAGAGCCCTTTTTCAAAATTAACACTGTAATAGCTTGTGTCAATAGCTATTCTTTTTGAGTCTAGTACTTTAAAAAAAGTGGTGTTTAAATTCTCTTTATCAATTTGAATACTGTCTTTTTCAGTACTGATTTTTTTGGTATTATATAAATAATTTACCTCCTGAGCATTCATCTCAGAAAAAAATAATAACACCATTAAAAGCAAGACTTTTTGAAACATAAGAATATAACTCTAAAGTACCAAAAGTAGTATTTAAAGTTGGTAATTTTAGGAGTAAGTATTCAAGTCAAAATTGATTTATTTTGACTTGAAATGTTCAAATACAAAAAATAAAAACCACAAATTAACAAAAATATCTGTCATTTTGTGGTAAAATATTAGTTAGTTAAAAATAGTTTTTCCTTTTCTTTTACAATTAACTTAAAAAAAGGGTCTGGCTAAAGATTTTTAATTTTCAGCTGTGCAGTCAGCACTGCAACATGTTTCTCGTTTTTTAATAAGACTTCCTAGAGGGAGAGTAGCTCTATTCTTTTAGAACAAAAAATTAAATCCCCAAAACGATTATAGGATCAATATCTAGTTTTTGACTGATATCTCTAGCAGTTTTTAGGGGAGGCTCACTTTTACCGGTTAAATACTCACTTACTCTTGATGTGCTAACTCCTAATAATTCTGATAAACGTTTCTGGTTTAACCCTCGCTCATACATTCGCAACTTCATCGCTTCTACAAGTGTAGGTGCTTTAATTGGTTCGTATGTTTCTTCGTAATCGGCTACCATATCAGAAAGTAAATCCAATTCGATATAATTTTTATCATTAGTTGCAGTTGTATTGTCAACTATAGTTAACAATTCCTCGATACGATTTGTTATTGCAGTGTACTCTTTTTTTGTTTCTATTGTTCTCATAGTTTCTAAATGTTTGAACAGTCTATTTTATCATATTCTGAATGTGTTCCTATAAATCGAATATACACTTTACTGGAAGCGAAAATTATAATGGCGACAAGCCGAAAATCATTTCCTTTGATATTGAAAACATACCTATTATTGCCAATATAATCTACAGAATTAAATGTTTGTTTTATATCCGATAAAGTATTCCATTCACTCCTTTTGATTTTAAAATACCAATCTCTCAATGCAACATCTGAATTAGAATGTTTTTGTGTAAAGTCTTTAATTTTTGTAAACGTTACTATTCTCATTGGCTTAAAATCTATTGCAAAGATATAAATAATTTTAATAAATAGAACTTAATTACAAATTACGGGATTAATTGAGTATTGTTCTACTCGAAAGTACTCAGTCAGCGTAATTGAATAAGAATGTATAAACCCAAATTTTAATGAAATTGTATGAAAAATAATAGAGAGAATTTAGGTATAATTAAAAAACCACAAATTACTTCGTCTGTTTTCCCTTCGGTCTTAGGGAACAATTTTAAAAATCTGTAAATTGGCGGTAAATTTAAAAAAACCTTTTTTTTTATCTCTCCCTTTTTAGGAAGTTTATCTGAGAGGATTTATCATTCCTTTATTACAATTTGCATGGTTTCACGACTTACTTGTTTCAGTAAAACTGTTTTGTTTTCTTCAACGGTTTGTGCCGCTTTTTCGTCGAAATGGCGAATGGTATAAAGTGTAACATTTTCGACAAAATCTACTTTGAATTTTTTTGATAAAATAGCATTCAAATCATTAAAATTTTCAAATTTATCTTCAACACAAACCGAAAAACTAATGGCTGAATTCTGAATTAGATTTACTTTTAATTTAAAATGGTGAAACAAAGCAAAAATCTCGCTAATGTTTTCTTCCATGATAAAAGAAAAATCAATAGAAGAAAGAGAAATTAACAATTGACTTCTTTTGACAATAAAACAAGGTAAATACGGTTCTAGGTCTGCTCCCTTGGCAACACTTGTGCCTGGTGATAAAGGATTTATAAATGATTTAACATACAAAGGGATTTCCTTTTTTTGTAGTGGTTGTAATGTTTTTGGATGAATTACAGTAGCACCATAAAATGCTAATTCAATAGCTTCGCGATACGAAATTTGGTTTAATAAACTAGCATTTTCAAAATAGCGTGGATCGGCATTCATTACTCCCGGAACATCTTTCCAGATGGTTACACTTCCTGCATTTAAACAATAAGCAAAAATGGCAGCCGTATAATCTGATCCTTCACGTCCCAGAGTGGTTGTGAAATTATTCTCGTCAGAGCCTAAAAAACCTTGGGTAATATTCAAAATTTTACGCTTTACATTTTTAGAAATGTTTTTTTGAGTTAAGACCCAATCTACTTCGGCATCTCTATAATTAGAATTTGTTTTGACAAAGTTTCTTACATCAAGCCATTGGGTTTTGATGCCTTTAAAGCTCATATAATGACTTAGGATTGTTGTCGAAATCAATTCGCCATAACTCACAATCTGATCGTAAACAAAGTTATAATTAGGTGATTTGTTATGTGACAAGAAATATTCTAAATCAGAAAATTGATTGTTTACTGCTGAAAAAACGTCGGCCTTTTCATCTTCAAACAAGTCTAATAAGATTTGGTTGTGGTATTTTTTTATATCTTGAACAGAAGAATTTAACTCTGCTGATTTATCAAAATAGTTTTTTATTACTAGTTCTAATGCGTTGGTCGTCTTTCCCATTGCAGAAACTACTAATAAGACATCTTCATAACCCGCTTTTTGTAATACGTCATAAACGTTTTTAATTCCATCGGCGTCTTTTACAGAGGCGCCACCAAATTTGAATACTCTCATTTTATTTTTAATTTCAGCTTTCGGATATCAAACCGAAGGCAGTTTATTCTTTTTGTTACTAATTTATTTCAATTTATTTTTTAGAAAATAATTGATTGCGTCCTCATCCATCTGAGCTACTCTCCAATCATCTAATAATTTTGCGCCTGATTTTTGATAAAATTCAATAGCATTTGTATTCCAATCCAGAACATTCCATTCGATTCTTCTAACCTCATCTTTTTTACCTTGCTTGATAATTTCTGAATATAAGGCGTAACCTAGTCCCGTTCCACGCATTGAATCTTTAACTATTAAATCCTCTAGGTGAATAGTTTTTCCTTTCCAGGTGGAATATCTGTAGTAATAAAATGCTATACCTACAATTTCTTTAGAAATACTATTTTCAATTGATTCTTTCGGAATTTCAGCAACAAAAACATAGAATAAAGGTGTTGGTCCAAAACCATCTCGAATCAAATCAGCTTCGGTAACCACAACAGCATCTGGCTCTTTCTCAAAAACAGCTAATTCATAGATTAAAGCTAATACAGCTTGCATATCTTCTGGCTTTGCTTTCCTTATATTCATAATTTATGAGCCTTTAAATTAAAATTAATGCACTTTTAATTTATAATAATTGGCAAATATACAATACTGCCAAAGTAAATTAAATAGTATTCAAATTGTTTTCACAAAAAACCCGACATTTGTGACTTGATAACAACTACAACGATTTCGAAATGGAAGAAAGCAACAAAACATTAGGTGAATTTATTATAGAGAATCAAAGTGCTTTTCAATATTCTTCTGGTGAATTATCCCGAATAATCAATTCCATCAGACTAGCCGCCAAAGTAGTTAATTACAAAGTAAACAAAGCTGGATTAGTCAATATTATTGGTGCTGCTGGAGAACAAAATATTCAAGGAGAAGAACAGCAAAAATTAGATGTTTATGCTAATGAAATTTTTATACAAACCTTAATTAATAGAGAAATTGTATGTGGCATAGCATCCGAAGAAAATGACGATTTTATTACTGTTGAAGGTAATGATAATTGTCATAATAATAAATATGTAGTCTTGATGGATCCTTTAGATGGCTCATCAAATATTGATGTAAATGTTTCTGTAGGGACAATTTTTTCAGTTTATAGAAGAATTACTCCTATTGGAACGCCTGTTACCATCGAAGATTTTTTACAACCCGGAATTAACCAAGTTGCAGCAGGTTATGTGATTTATGGAACTTCGACTATGTTGGTTTACACCACAGGACATGGCGTTAATGGATTTACCTTAAATCCAGCTATTGGAACATTTTATTTGTCACATCCAAATATGAAATACCCATTAGATGGGACTATTTATTCTGTAAATGAAGGTAATTATGTTCATTTCCCTCAAGGTGTAAAAAATTATATCAAATATTGTCAAACCGAAGAAGAAGATAGACCTTATACATCACGGTATATAGGCAGTTTGGTTTCTGACATTCATAGAAACATGATTAAAGGAGGAATATATCTGTATCCAACGAGCACAAAAGCCCCAAAAGGAAAATTACGATTATTATACGAATGTAATCCTATAGCTTTTATTGTAGAACAATCTGATGGAAAAGCATCGGATGGTTTTAATAGAATTATGGAAATTCAACCCACAGCATTACATGAAAGAGCTCCGTTTTTCTGCGGGAGTTTTAATATGGTTCAAAAAGCAGAAAAATTTATGCTTGAGGCTAAATTGAGTAAATATTAGTAATTACAGTGTTTTTTTATTTATTCATGTGTTCAATTTCATAAATAAAAGTCTCTAAGTCAGCTTTTTTGTCAATTAAAACAAGTGCTTTGCCAACAATATAATTCACGTTTTCTGGAGTAAATCCTAGTGCTAAGCCAAGTTTTTTCAATAACTTATCTTGTTTGTCTCCTAAATGATGATCTAGATGAACCATTCTTGCTAAATCAAAAAGTCTTTCTAATCTTTCTGTTCGCAAGTAAGGTGGATTAATAGGATACTTTAATGGATTATCTATAATCTCTTGATACTCTGAATTTGAAATATCAAGATTTTGCGCCAGCTTGTCTAAAAAAAGTTGTTCTTCTTTATTAATATTACCGTCGGCTAATGCCACACGAGCAATGGCAGAAAAATGACCTTTGTTTCTTTGTTTGAATTCGTTATCGAATAAATCTGAAATTGACATAGTAATTGTATTTAGAGTGTTAACAAATTTAATTCATATTTCAGTTTTTTGAAACTAATTAACACTATTTTTCAATTTAAATGAAGATAATTTAAAATACTGATTCTGTATTTATTAGCATCTATTTCTTGATTTTTAAAAATAAATTGTAATTTTGATTTTCCCTATTATTAAAAACATTTGTTTATGACAGATTTCTGGATTTATTTCGAAAATGGCTTTCGGCATGTTCTAAACATTTTTGCTTGTAAACACATCTTATTGCTGATAGCATTAACCGCACCTTATGTTTTTAAGGATTGGAAAAAACTATTGTTATTAGTTTCTACTTTTACATTTGGTAATTTGATTGCATTATTACTTTCCTTTTTTGGCGTTATAATTATAAAAGGCAATATAATACATTTTTTAAGTCCCGTTATTATTCTGTTGGTGGCTCTATTTAATATTTTTGGCGCAAAAAAATCTTCAAAACAAGGAAGTTTAAATCTATTTGGATTGATTACAGTATTAATAGGAATTATTCATGGTTTAGGTTTTTATCATTATTTTGACAGCATTACTAAAGCCAGCTTTCTATCAAAATCGGTTTCCGCTTTAGAGTTTTCTTTAGGTATAGAAATAGCTCAAATTATTATAGTACTATTGATTTTATTATTTTCCTATATCTTTCAATCGATTTTTAGATTTTCAAAACGTGATTGGATATTGATGTTATCTTCCTTTATAATTGGCGTAGTTTTGCCCATGATTATAAATAACGAGATTTGGAAAAGATTATATTAAAAAATGGAAAATAAAAAATTAAATAAATACGACAAGGCTTACCTTAGAATGGCTCGAGAATGGAGTCAATTGTCCTATTGCAAACGAAAACAAGTAGGGGCAATAATAGTTCGTGATCGAATGATTATATCTGATGGTTACAACGGAACACCATCCGGTTTTGAAAACTGTTGCGAAGACGAATCAGGCTTAACCAATTGGTATGTGCTTCATGCAGAAGCTAATGCAATACTAAAGGTGGCTCGTTCTACCCAAACCTGTGATGGGGCAACGCTATACATTACGCTTTCTCCTTGTAAGGAATGTAGCAAGTTAATTCATCAATCCGGGATAAAAAGAGTGGTCTATCAATCAGGATATAAAGACACTTCAGGAATAGATTTTTTAACAAAAGCGGGTGTTATTGTGGAACAAATCGAAGATTTAGATTAAATAGCTTCTAATGCTTCACCTAATACTATCATGTACATGGGTCTGAACGCCCTCATTCCATAAAGTAAGAATATCAGTTGCCACGGCAGCTCCGCTTCCTTCAGCAATAGTTACTTGGCTTCTAGTTCCTGCAAGTGTTCCTATTACATAAATCCCTTCGGTAACTTTATGATCTTTGTTTTTTAGTTGTATTCTTTGTTTTTCGGGAATTGCTTTTCGATGAGGTTCAAGATATTGCAATAAGCCATCAATTGAAAAAGTGTTTGCAGAACCAATTCCTACAACATCTATTTTTGATTGATAACTGTTTTTGTTGGTGATAATAGTAAATTCAGGAAACGAGGACGACGGGCAAACTGCCGAGGTATATTCACCTTCAATTTTCAAAACTTTTTCACTTTGAATTTGGTCGATATGAGGGTAGATTTTTGATAAATGCTGAATACTCTCCGTTAATAATTCCGCACCTAATGTTCCAGGAGCAATGCCATAGGCATTGTTGATAACGGCTTCTTGAAGCGATGAATTTTTTTGATGAGAAATAATACCTATTTTTTTATCATATGCAAAAGGTTTGTTTTGAGCTGAACCCAAAACTAGCGCACAAGAAACTCCTGAAACGCCACCTCCAATAATAATAACATCAAACACAATTAAAGTTTGTCGTTCATTTTCTCTTCAATTTTCTTTGACATTTTAAAAATCAAGAGGATTAAAACGGCGCAAAGAGAAGCGGCAATACCAATAAAAGCTACCATACTATTGCCTTCTAAAAGGTGATTGAAATCAAGGAGACTAATATTAAAAACAATTAAAGCTAGAGCTAGGCACACTAAAACATTAGTAAAGATTTTCATAAACAATAATTTTTAAAGAAAACATAAATTTTACCACAACTATATCATTCAAAAATTTTATGTTATTTTGACAGAAAAGCTGAGATGTAAATTTATAATAAAATATTTTACAGAAATAAATCTTTAACATTAGCGGCGAATAATTTAACAGCAATTGCCAAAAGTACCACTCCAAAAGTCTTTCGAATAACTCCCAATCCATTTTTACCTAACAATTTTTCAATTCTAGAGGAAGACTTTAATACGATATAAACCAAAATAACATTTAATAAAATGGCTATAATAATATTGACGGTTTGAAATTCTGCTTTCAAAGACAATAAGGTAGTCATTGTTCCAGCACCAGCAATTAATGGAAATGCCAGCGGAACAATAGACGCGGAACTCGCCGCTTCATCACGGTATATTCTAATTCCTAAAATCATTTCTAATGCTAAAAAGAACAATACAAAAGATCCAGCTACAGCAAACGAATGCACATCGATGCCTATAAGATTTAAAAATTCTTCTCCTATAAATAGAAAAATAATCATTATGAGAGCAGAAGCAATTGATGCTTTTTCAGATTCGATATGACCATGTTTTGTTCTCAAATCTAAAACAATAGGTATGGTTCCAACAATATCAATTACCGCAAAAAGAACCATGCCAACAGTAATTATTTCTTTAAAGTTTAATTCCATAATATTTTGATTTACAAGAATTATGTAAAAGTAATCCATTTTTAGATTAAAAATTAAACTCACAATTTTTTCATGAGATTAAAGCTAAAATTAATATTTGAGAAGTATCTTTGCAGTATGTTTCAACTAGGAAAAACCATTGTCTCTGAGGATATTCTCGAAAAAGAATTTGTCTGCAACTTATCAGCTTGCAAAGGCGCCTGTTGTGTAGATGGCGATGCTGGCGCACCGCTAAGTGAAGAAGAAACTAAAATCCTAGAAGCCATTTATCCAAAAGTGAAACCCTTTCTTCGTAAAGAAGGTATTGCTGCTATTGAAGCTCAAGGGACTTGGACAGTGGGAACTGATGGCGAAATTGGAACACCTTTAATTGATAATAAAGACTGTGCCTATGTCATTTTTGATGGTAAAACGGCACTTTGCGGTATCGAACAAGCCTACAATCAAGGCGAAGTCGATTGGAAAAAACCGGTTTCCTGTCATTTGTATCCTATTCGAGTTAAAGATTTTACCGAATTTGCAGCGGTAAATTATGATAAATGGGAGATTTGTGACGATGCCTGTTCTTTAGGCAAGGAACTTGAAGTACCAGTATATAAATTTGTAAAAGAAGCCTTAATAAGAAGATTTGGCGAAGACTGGTACTTAGAATTAGAACAAGTGGCTCAAGATTTAAAAAAATAATATTCTAACTGATTATTTTAACTATCTGAATTTTTTTGAACGCTATATTTTATAGTGCCTTACACGTTTTTTATTTTTTAAAATACTCACATTCAGCATTTTATTAAGTTTAGGAAAAATAAACTTTTTTTAATAATTTGTTAAAAACTCATTCCTATTGTGAATAAGTTTGACTTTTTAAAACCATAAGAATTCACAATCTTTGTAGTCGACGAATACATAATTATTCGTTAAAATTTCAAAATAAAAAAAAGCAATGTCGCAATTAGAACCAATCTTACAAGAAAACAAGAATCGTTTCGTGATTTTCCCTATCAAACATCAAGATATTTGGGAATGGTATAAAAAAATGGAAGCCAGTTTCTGGACTGCCGAAGAAATCGATTTATCCCAAGATTTGAATGATTGGAACAATAAATTAAGTGACGACGAAAAATATTTTATAAAACACATCCTTGCTTTTTTTGCTGCCTCTGACGGTATTGTAAACGAAAATCTTGCTGAAAATTTTGTAAATGAAGTACAATATGCAGAAGCCAAATTTTTCTATGGTTTTCAAATAATGATGGAAAACATTCATAGCGAAACTTATTCGCTATTAATTGATACTTATGTAAAAGACGAGGCTGAAAAAGACGATTTATTTAATGCCTTGGATGTTTTTCCAGCCATTAGAAAAAAAGCTGATTGGGCTTTGAAATGGATAGATTCAGATTCTTTTGCTGAAAGATTAATTGCTTTTGCAGCCGTTGAAGGAATATTCTTTTCAGGAGCATTTTGTTCTATTTATTGGTTGAAAAAAAGGGGATTAATGCCTGGATTAACTTTTTCAAACGAACTAATTTCTCGTGATGAAGGAGTACATTGTGATTTTGCGGTGCATTTACACAACCACCACTTAGTAAATAAAGTGCCTAAAATCAGAATTAAAGAAATTATTGTAGACGCGTTAAATATTGAAAGAGAGTTTATTACCGAATCACTTCCTGTAAGTTTAATTGGGATGAATGCGACTTTAATGACTCAATACCTTGAATTTGTTGCCGATAGATTATTGGTAGAATTAGGTTGCGAAAGAGAATACAATACCGCAAATCCTTTTGATTTTATGGATATGATTTCATTGCAAGGAAAAACAAATTTCTTTGAAAAGAAAGTAGCCGAATATCAAAAATCAGGAGTGATGAATACCGACTCAGATGCTCAAAAAATTAGTTTCGACGCTGATTTTTAAAATATAAAAGTATAAAGACTTACAAGTTTTCAAAAATTACTTAATTCTCTAATCAATTAGAATTAGGACAATTTCCATATTTTTGATGTGGAATTAACCCGGGATTAGTTTCCCAAAAAATATTACAAATTCACCAAAATAGAGAAGGGATTTTCTATTTTAAAAAACAGACAAGATTATGTATGTAGTAAAAAGAGACGGCCACAAAGAGCCCGTAATGTTTGACAAAATCACAGATAGAATTAAAAAACTATGTTATGGTTTAAATGATTTGGTTGATGCCGTGAAAGTGGCAATGAGAGTAATTGAAGGGTTATATGATGGCGTTTCAACTTCAGAATTAGATAATCTTGCAGCCGAAACTGCAGCTTCAATGACCATTGCGCACCCAGATTATGCGCAATTAGCAGCGAGAATTGCCATTTCAAATTTGCATTCCAATACCAAGAAATCGTTCTCAGAAACGATGAACGAAATGTTTTATTATGTCAATCCTAGAAATGGGCTGAAAGCACCATTACTATCTGAAGAAGTCCATAAAGTAATCATGGAAAATTCAGAGTTTTTAGATTCACATATTATTTATAATAGAGATTTCAACTACGATTACTTTGGATTTAAAACTTTAGAACGTTCTTATTTGCTTAAAATAAATGGTAAAATTGTAGAGCGTCCACAACATATGTTAATGCGTGTATCGGTTGGAATACACCTAGATGATTTGAAATCAGTGATAGAAACGTATGACTTGATGTCAAAAAAATTCTTCACACACGCTACCCCAACTTTATTTAATGCCGGAACACCAAAACCCCAAATGTCATCTTGCTTCCTTCTTGCTATGCAAGACGATAGTATTGACGGAATTTATGATACCCTGAAACAAACTGCCAAAATATCACAATCTGCTGGTGGTGTTGGTCTTTCTATTCACAATGTTCGCGCAACAGGTTCTTATATACGCGGAACAAATGGTACTTCAAACGGTATTGTGCCTATGTTACGAGTTTTCAATGACACCGCAAGATATGTAGATCAAGGTGGCGGAAAACGTAAAGGAAGTTTTGCTATTTACATTGAAACTTGGCATGCTGATATTTTTGACTTTTTAGATTTGAAAAAGAATACCGGTAAAGAAGAAATGCGCGCCAGAGATTTGTTCTTTGCGATGTGGACTTCTGATTTATTTATGAAACGTGTCCAAGAAGATGGAATTTGGACGCTCATGTGTCCTAACGAATGTCCTGGCTTGTATGACGTTCATGGTGAAGAATTTGAAAAAATGTACACCGATTACGAAAAAGCTGGAAAGGGTAGAAAAACCATAAAAGCACACGAATTGTGGGAAAAAATTCTGGAATCGCAAATCGAGACGGGAACTCCTTATATGCTGTACAAAGATGCAGCCAATAGAAAATCAAACCAGAAAAATCTTGGAACCATTCGGTCTTCGAATTTGTGTACTGAGATTATGGAGTTCACTTCCAAAGATGAAATAGCGGTTTGTAACTTAGCATCTCTTTCGTTACCCATGTTTGTAGAAAACAAAAAATTCAATCACGAATTGTTGTTTACTGTTACCAAACGAGTTACCAGAAACTTAAATAAAGTCATCGACAGAAATTACTACCCAGTAATTGAAGCCGAAAATTCAAACTTACGTCACCGACCAATAGGACTAGGTGTTCAAGGTTTAGCCGATGCCTTTATCATGTTGCGTTTGCCTTTTACAGGAGATGAAGCCAAGAAATTGAATCAAGAAATTTTTGAAACTTTATATTTTGCAGCAGTAACCGCTTCGATGGAATTGGCAAAAGAAGAAGGTCCTTATTCTACTTTCAAAGGATCGCCAATTTCAGAAGGAGAGTTCCAACATAACCTTTGGGGAATGAAAGACGAAGAACTTTCAGGACGTTGGGACTGGGGTTCATTAAGAAAAGAAGTGATGGAACACGGGGTGAGAAATTCACTTTTGGTTGCGCCAATGCCAACTGCTTCGACTTCGCAAATTTTGGGTAATAACGAAGCATTCGAACCGTATACTTCTAATATTTATACTAGACGAGTACTTTCGGGAGAATTTATTGTAGTCAACAAGCATTTACTAAATGATTTGGTAGAACGTGGACTTTGGAACGAAACCTTGAAACAAGAATTAATGCGTAACAATGGTTCAGTTCAAGATCTGGATATTCCGCAAGATTTGAAAGAGTTGTACAAAACAGTTTGGGAAATGTCGATGAAAGATATTATTGATATGTCACGTCATCGTGGTTATTTTGTAGATCAATCGCAATCGTTGAACTTGTTTATGCAAAACGCCAATTACTCTAAATTGACTTCTATGCACTTCTATGCATGGCAATCTGGATTAAAAACCGGAATGTACTATCTAAGAACTAAAGCAGCGGTAGATGCAATCAAGTTCACTTTGAACAACGACAAAAAAGCAGAACCACTAGAAGTTACTGAACAACCAGCTACGGAACAAACGTTACAGCCTATTGCCGTTTTAGACGAACCCGCAGAAATGTCATTGGAAGAGTATAAAGCCATGATCGAATTGGCTAAAAATGCTGGACCTGATGATTGTGAAATGTGCGGTAG